>NZ_BAAAKJ010000535.1:0-2219 GCF_039527695.1 Kitasatospora putterlickiae | reverse complement strand
TCCCGCGGCGGCCGGGCGGGCCTTCGCGCGCCGTCGGACCCGTCAGGCCGCCACCACCGGCACACCGTCCGGGCGACCGGAGAGCAGGGCCGCGAGGTGGTCGGCGCACCGGACGGCGGCCTCGGCCACGGCGCCGCGGGTCATCCCCGCGACGTGTGGCGTCAGCAGGGCGTTGGGCAGGCCGAACAGCGGCGAGGAGAAGGCGGCGTGCTCGTGCGCGAAGGTGTCGACCGCCGCCCCCGCGAGGGGATGGGAGGGGTCCCTCAACGCCTCGGCGAGCGCCTGCTCGTCGACGATCCCTCCCCGGGCGGTGTTGAGCAGGACGGCCCCCGGCCGCATCAGGGCCAGCTCCGCCCGGCCGATCATGCCCCGGGTCTGCGGGGTCAGCGGCACGTGGAGGGAGACCGCGTCACTGGTCGCCAGCAGCTCGCCGAGCGGCCGGTCCCGGCGGCCGACGCCCCGCACGGCCATGCCCAGGGCGCGGGCCCGCCCGGCCAGCGCCCGGCCGGTCCGGCCGAGTCCGACGATGCCCAGCGTCAGCTCCGACAGCGCCCGCGCCGGTGCCGTCGGACTTCGCCACATCCCGGCGTGCGAAGCCTCGTTGTACACCGCGAGCCCGCGTGTCAGCGCGAGCAGCTGGGCCAGCGCGAACTCGGCGACGGCATCGGCGTTGGATCCGGGCGTGTGGGTGACCGCGACCCCGTGACGGGCGGCGGCGCCCAGGTCCACATGATCGGTCCCCGCCCCGGCCCGGCCCACCACCCGGAGCCGGTGCGCGAGCCCGCCACCGGTCGCGGCGGCGAGGAACGCGGCACGCAGCGGCACCCCGGCCCGGGATTTGACGGCGTGGAAGCCGGCCCCGCCGCGCACCGTCTCGCCGATCAGCGCCGGCTCGTCGAAGGGGTCGAAGTCGGTGAACTCCACCCGCCCGGCCCAGGCGGAGCGCACCGCGCGGTGGTCGGCCACCCGCCGCAGGTTGAGGGTGATGGTCAGTCCGTGGCCGAGCAGGCGCGACAGTTCGAGGCCGAGCAGGTCCCCGGGGGCCGCGTCCAGGAGCAGGACCCGGTGGTGCGGCATGTGGTCCCCCCGGTGACGTGGGCGGGGGAGCGGCGGCTGACAGTCGATCATGTTCCCCGCCGCTTCCAAGCTATAGCGCACCGGGGGGCTTGCCGCAAGGGGGTGGTGGGGCCGGAGAATCCTCGGCCGAGGCCGGGATCGCGGGGACGGGAGTGGTGCGGGATGCGTGTGGTGCTGTCGACGTACGGTTCGCGGGGGGACGTGGAGCCGTTGCTGGCGCTCGCGGTGCGGTTGCGGCGGGCGGGGGCCGAGGTGCGGGTGTGCGCGCCGCCGGAGGAGGAGTTCGCGGCGCGGTCGGCGGGAGCCGGGGTGCCGCTGGTGCCGGTGGGGGAGTCGGTGCGGGCGCTGGTGAGCGGGCCGCCGCCGAAGCCGGAGGACTTCCCGAAGCGCGCGGCCGCCCTGGTGGCCGCGTTCCACGAGGCGGTGCGCGCCGAGGCGGACCCGGGCGGGGTGGTGGTGGCCACCGGGCTGTTCCCCAGCGCGGCCGGCGCGCGGTCGGCGGCGGAGACGGCGGGCGCGCGGTACGTCCACGTCAGCCTCCAGCCGACCATGCTGCCCTCGCCGCACCACCCTCCGTTCCAGTACCCGGGCCGGCCGCGGGCACCGGAGGGCACCGCCAACGAGGAGCTGTGGGAGCGGGACGCCGAGTCCATGAACGCGCTGTTCGGCGGGGTGGTGAACGCCCACCGCGCGGCCGTCGGCCTGCCGCCGGTGGACAGCGTGCGCGACCACGTGCTCACCGCTCGCCCGTGGCTGGCCACGGACGAGGTCCTCGGCCCGTGGCGGCGGCCGGCCGGCCTGGACGTGGTGCAGACCGGCGCCTGGCTGGCGGACGACCGGCGCCCGCTCCCGGCCGGGCTGGAGGCGTTCCTGGCGGCGGGCGCGCCCCCGGTGTACGTGGGCTTCGGCAGCATGCCGATGCGCGGCTCCGCCGACGTCGCCCGGCTCGCGGTGGAGCAGGCGCGGGCGCTGGGCCGGCGGGTGGTGGTGGGACGGGGCTGGGCAGAGCTGGGCCCGGCCGGTGACGACGGCGGGTGGTTCGTGGCCGGCGAGGTGAACCACCAGGCGCTGTTCCCCCGGGTGGCCGCCGTCGTGCACCACGGCGGCGCCGGCACCACGACGGCGGCGGCCCGGGCCGGGGG
>NZ_BAAAKJ010000534.1:0-1467 GCF_039527695.1 Kitasatospora putterlickiae | reverse complement strand
GGGAGAGCAGGCCCTCGGCGTGCCGCCGGAAGAAGGGGGTGACGAAGGAGCGCAGGACCAGCGCGCGCGGCCCGTCCGGACCCGTGACCGCCAGCCGCCGCATCTCCGAGGTCCACCCCCCGCGCAGCCGCTCGGCCCCGTCGAGCCGTTCCCCGTCCCCCAGCGCCCGCTCCGCCCAGGCACGCGTGGCGCGCCAGTCGTCCCCGTCCCGCTCCTCGCCGCCGGTCACGACGGCCCCTCCCCTGATGTCCACGGCCTTACCTTAACCGGCGAGGAACGGGACCAGGGCGGCGGCGAGTTCGGCGGGGGCGTCGACGGCGATGAGGTGGCCGGCGGTGGGGAACTCGATCAGGGCGGCGCCCGGGATCGCGGTGGCGTAGCGGCGGGCGATGGCCTGGAAGTCGGCGACGTCGAGGCCGCCGGCCGCCACCAGGGTGGGGACGGTGATGGTGGCGGGGTCGCCGGCCGTGGTGCCCTGGGAGTGCTCGCCGACGGCGGTCTGGTTCAGCAGGGAGGTGCGCAGCGGGCCGCGGAGGCGGTCGGCCGCGTCCGGGGGCAGGTCGTCCCAGCCGCGGGCCGGGCCGCGTACCCACATGTCCAGGTTCACCTGGACGGCGGCGTCGAGGTCGCCCGCGTCCAGGGCCGCCGTCTCGGCCTCGTCGTAGGCGATCATCTCGGCGGACCAGTCGTAGCCCGGCCACGGCGGGGCGAGCAGCGCCAGCGAGTGCACCCGGTCGGGGTGGGTGAGGGTGAAGTCCATGGCCACCCGGCCGCCCCAGGAGGCGCCGACCAGTCGGACGCTCCGGTGGCCGAGGTGGTCCAGGAGGCGGCGCAGGTCGTCGGTCTCGCGGAAGGGTCCGGCCGGGGGCGCGGATTCGCCGAAGCCGCGCAGGTCGTAGCGGATGACGGTGTGCCGCTGGGCGAGCGTGGGGACGACCGCGTCCCACATGTGGTGGTCGGCGATGCCGGCGTGGACGAGGACCACGGGCGGGCCGTCGCCGGTCACGACGTAGGAGAGCCGGCCGAGATCGTCGGTGAGGGTGGGCATCCGCAGATGTTCGCAGGTGGCGGGCGCGTGCGCCACCCCATAACGATCACCGCCGGCGCAACCGGTGCGCCCCCCTCCGCACGGATGCGCCCCCGGGCGGCAGGGGCGGGTGAGGTTTACCGGCCCTGCCGGGGTGCCATATCCGAGGCTCAGGCCGGATCCGGCAGTCGGCCGGGTCGGGCCGACCGAGGGAGGGGACACCCGGATGACGGAGATCCACCGGTCCGCGCTGCGGTACACCGCCGACATCACCGCGGAGGACATCGACGGCCTGGCCGGGTTCATCGGCCGGCGGCTGGTCCTGTGGAAGGACGGGGCCGGCGCGTCGGGTGGCGAGGAGGAGCGGGTCGGGGACGCGCTGGCGCAGACGGTGGCCGCCCTCACCGGGAGCGCGCGGGAGGTGCTCGGCGCGCTCGCCG
>NZ_BAAAKJ010000533.1:0-565 GCF_039527695.1 Kitasatospora putterlickiae | reverse complement strand
ATTCGAGAGGTAATGCGGCATCCTCCATCGTTTCTTTTAATTCCTTTTTTCTTCGAGATACATAATCCCTCACTGTTCGATCGGATCCTTTGAAACTATGAAATTTCTTTAATTGTTGATACATTTTCTTTGACGTTCTATGGTACTTCTTTTTCTTGTTTAAATCTTCTTTTAACCACTTGTCTATAATAGGCCTAACAGGGTCCAGTACTGGAGCTTTGCGCTTTTGTTTTTCCTTCCTTTGAAATTCCTCTTGATTTGCATATTTATTTACTGTACGTGGATCAATCCCCATCTTCCTACCTACGCTGGCATATGTTTCTCCTTTTTGATTTACCTCATATCTGATATAATCAATTTCAGCCACTGCTAACATCTCCTTAATAACCTCCTGTCGAACGTTGTTGGTCCAACGAGGAGTTTAAAGTTATTTTGAGAGGTTGGCAAGTGGTTTTTTATTTATATAACTCCCTTTTGGGAACTACATAAATTAACTGCCAAAGACTACATTTTTAGTTTGCCATAAACAACGGGAATACGAAAAAATGATGAAAGCTATTAAATC
>NZ_BAAAKJ010000532.1:0-639 GCF_039527695.1 Kitasatospora putterlickiae | reverse complement strand
TTAGAGCTTGCGAAGTCCACTGAGGACCCTTTCGAGCAGCGTGACGTCGGGCGTTCCGCCCGACTCGCCCGCGGCGGCGGGCTGGTGGATGGCGACAAGACCGGCCTCGGCCAGGTCGGCCACGAGGATGCGGGCGACACCGAGGGGGACACCGGCCAGCGCGGAGATCTCCGCGATGGACTTGACTTCCCGGCAGAGGCTGACGATCCGGGCGTGCTCGGGCAGCAGGCCACCGGTCCGCTCGGCGGAGGCGGTGGTCGAGATCAGCGCCTCGATCGCGAGCTGGTACCGGGGCCGGGTGCGGCCTCCGGTCATCGCGTAGGGGCGGACCAGCGGCTGCTGCTCGTAGCCGTCGGACTGCTGCCCGCCGTAGCCGCTGCCGTACCCGTTGCCGTAGCCGGCGGGTGTCGAAGGCGGGGTCATGGGTCCTCCTTGTGCTGCAGCCTGGGGCAGCCGGTTCCAGCTGGGGTGATGCCAGCTGAGGCGAGATCAGCTGCCTGAGGGTAGCTGAGGGTGGGACGCCGGGTCCGGTCGGGTCGGACCCGGCGGGGAGGTGGGACGGGTGGAAGTACCGCTCAGGGGTGCACTCAGTGCAGGAGACTGCCCTGGAGTTCTGCGCGGAGTGCGGGGGTGAGGACG
>NZ_BAAAKJ010000531.1:4014-5024 GCF_039527695.1 Kitasatospora putterlickiae | reverse complement strand
CCACACTAAACGCTGGGCGCGGCCCCCGCTGGCAGCCGCCCGCCGCGCGGCGACATCCGGCCGGACGGCGGACGAACGGCGCGGAGGTCACGGCCCGCGCCGGGCAGGCGACACGTCACCCCGGTGGCCACGCCGGGTCTACGCACCGGTAACAATCTCTTCCACACCCCGTCCCCGTCCCCTATCGTGCCCGGCACAGGGCCATGGCTCCCCCGTCCGGTCCCCACCCGCTCCCCCACCCACCCGGAGGACACCGCCGCATGAGCATCCGTACGACCACCCGCGCCGTTCTCGGCGACCGGCTGCGCTCGGCCCCCGGCCTGCTCGCCGGTTTCGCCGCCACCTCGGCGGCCCACCTGGGGGCGCTGCTGACCGACACGCCGGCGCTGCGGCACGCCACCAAGCCGGCGCTGATGCCGCTGCTGGCCGCGCACAGCGTGGTCAGCGCCGCCGCGGCCGGCCGGCGCGCGCCGAAGCCGCTGGTGCCGGCGCTGCTGGCGAGCGCGGGCGGGGACGTCCTGCTCCAGCTCGACTCGGACCCCGCCTTCCTGGCCGGAATGGGCTCGTTCGCGGCGGCGCACGTCTGCTACGTGACGATGTTCGTCGGCCAGGGCGCGCTGACCGACCGGCGCCGGACGCTGGTGGTCGCGGCGGCGTACGCGGCGGCCTGGGCGTCGATGGTGGGCCTGCTCTGGCCGGATCTCGGGGACCTGCGGATCCCGGTGGCCGGGTACAGCCTGCTGCTCGCCTCGACGGCGGTGGCCTCGGCCGGGCTGGGCGTGCGGACCGGGCTGGGCGGGGCGCTGTTCCTGCTCTCGGACACCCTGATCGCCACCAAGCTGGCCGACTGGCGGGAGCTGCCGGGGCACGATTTCTGGATCATGGCGACGTACATCCTGGCGCAGTACCTGCTGGCGACCGGCGCGCTGCGGGCGGCCGGGGCCCAGGACGACGCGGAGGCCCGGGACGGCCGGAAGCCGCGGGACGCCTCGACGGCTCCGGCCGACGCG
>NZ_BAAAKJ010000531.1:426-3988 GCF_039527695.1 Kitasatospora putterlickiae | reverse complement strand
GCGGCCGCCGAGTTCGGCGAGGGCCGGCCAGTCGTAGAGGTCGGCCCGGGCCCGCGCCCCGACGAACAGGTGGACCCGGCGCCCGCGCGCCGCCGCAGCAGCCAGAAGCCGCCGATCCCGCCCACGACCAGCAGCGCACCGCCCACCAGTTCCACCGGGTCGGCCGCGATCGAGCCGCCCAGGCCGGTCTTCACCGCACCGTGCGGGGCGACCTGCTGGCCGCCGGCGCCGGACTGCCCGAGCGAGCCCGCCCACTCGCCGGCCGCCTCGCTCCACCCGCCGATGCCGGAGGGCGCGGCGCCACCGGCGGCGGCGGAACCACCGGACGCGGCGGAACCACCGGACGCGGCGGAACCACCGGAGGAGGTGGACACCGAGACCGTCGTCACCGTCACGCTGGTGGCGAAAGCGGCGCCGTCGGGACAGGTTCCGTCGACCTTGCTGTCGCCGCCGTACTTGTCCGCCAGCCGGGCGGAGCCGGTGTGCCGGCCGTCCGAGCCGAGCGTGAGGGTGGCGGGGCCGCCCTCGAAGGCCGGCGAGTTGGCGGTGATCGTCTTGGCGGTGGGCTTGTCGGACTTCTCACAGGCGACCGTGACCGTCACGGTCTGGCCCGGCGAGGCCTGGGACGGGCTGACCGAGGCGGCGCCGTCCTTGGCCAGCGCCAGCGGAGCCGTCAGGCCGGTCAGCAGCGTCGCGCCGATCAGGGCGGCGGCGGCCGTACGCGTGGGGCGCATACCGGAACCTCCGGGATTCTCTCGGGCGCGGCCGGGGACTCCTACGTCCACGTGATCGAACAACCACACCCGGTCACTCACCGACGGTAGGCAGCCACCGCACACCCGGCCACCGCTCTGGCCCGTTCGGGGGAGGGCCGCTCACCCCGCGTCACGCGAGAGCGCCGAACGGCGGACGGCGAACGGCGGACGGCGCGCCCGCTCAGAGGTCCAGGTCGACGACGACCGGGGCGTGGTCCGAGGTGCCCTTGCCCTTGCGCGCCTCACGGTCGACGTAGCTGTCGGTGACGGCGTCCACGAAGGGCTTGTTGGCGTAGGTGAGGTCGATCCGCATGCCCCGGTTCTTCGGGAAGGCCAGCTGGCGGTAGTCCCAGTAGGTGTAGGGGCGGTCGTACTTCAGCGGGCGCGGCACCACGTCGTGCAGTCCGGCCGCGTCCAGGGCGGCGAGGGCGGCCCGCTCGGCGGGGGTGACGTGGGTGAGGCCCTCGAAGGCGGCCACGTCGAAGACGTCGTCGTCGCCGGGCGCGATGTTGAAGTCGCCGAGGACGGCGAACGGGCGCTCGCCGGCCGCGTCCTCCAGCGAGGCGCGGCGCAGCGCCTCCAGCCACTCCAGCTTGTAGCGGTAGTGGGCGTGGTCGACCTCGCGGCCGTTGGGCACGTAGACCGACCAGACCCGGACCGGGCCGCAGGTGGCGGCGACGGCGCGCGGCTCGACGTCGGGCAGCAGGGCGTCGTCGGCGAGGTAACCGGGCTGCTCGGGCAGGTCGCGGACGACGTCGTCGAGCCCGATCCGGGAGACGATCGCCACGCCGTTCCAGCGGCCGGTGCCGTGCGCGGCGGTCTCGTAGCCGAGCTCGCGCACCGGCTCGTACGGGAAGGCGTCGGCGGCGCACTTGAGCTCCTGGAGGCAGAGCACGTCGGGCTTGGCGCTCTCCAGCCATTCGAGGAGCTTGGGCAGCCGCGCGGTGACGGAGTTGATGTTCCAGGTGGCGATGCGGACGGTCACGGCGGGCGGCCTTCCCGGTGGCGGTTCGGTACGGACGGTACGGCTTCGGTACGACGGGGTGGACGCCCGCCCGGCCTCACGGCCGGAAGGACGCCCACCCCGAATCTACCGAACGGCACCGACAGTCCCGCCCGGCCTCACGGCGCGGGCCGCACCACCGCCGCCGAGCCGCCGCCCCGGCGCCGCGGCGATCCAGCGGCCGTCCGGCAGCCGCTCGACGCCGGTCGCCGCGCCGATCTCCGGCGTACTGGCGAACACGTGGCCGAGCGCCTCCAGCCGGGCCCGTTCGGGCAGCGCCAGGAAGGCCGGCTCGGCCTGGGTGGCGGCGGTGTTGCGCTGGCTGGCGCGCGGCGCGGCGATCGCCTGCTCCAGGCTCAGGCCCCGGTCGAGGCGGCCGAGCAGCACCTGGAGGGTGGTGGTGATGATGGTCGCGCCGCCGGGCGAGCCGGCCGCGAGCAGGGGCTCGCCGTCGCGCAGCACGATGGTCGGCGAGAGCGAGGAGCGCGGCCGCTTGCCGGGGCCGGGCAGGTTGGGGTCGGGCACCCCGGGGAAGAGCGGGGTGAAGTTGAAGTCGGTCAGCTCGTTGTTGAGCAGGAAGCCGCGGCCGGGGACGGTGATGCCGCTGCCGCCGGTCTGCTCCAGGGTCAGGGTGTAGGAGACGACGTTGCCCCAGCGGTCGGCCACGGTGAGGTGGCTGGTGCTCAGGCCTTCGTAGGGCTCGGCGGCGGGCGCCGGGGCGGCGTCGGGGCAGCCGGCCGGGTGACGCGGGTCGCCGGGGGCGACGGGGCTGGTGAGCGCGCGGTCGGGGCTGATCAGGCAGGCGCGGGAGGCCGCGTAGCGCGCGGACAGCAGCTCCTTGACCGGGACGTCGTTGAACGCCGGGTCGCCGACCCAGCGGTTGCGGTCGGCGAAGGAGAGCCGGGAGGCCTCCAGGAAGTGGTGGTAGTACTGCGTGGCGTCGTAGCCGGCGAGCTCGCCGTCCTCCAGGATGCCGAGCGACTCGCCGACGGTGGTGCCGCCGGAGCTGGAGGGGGCGATCGAGTAGACGTCGTAGTCCCGGTAGGCGACGTGGGTGGGCTGCTGGCGGCGGACCCGGTAGGCGGCCAGGTCGGCGGCGTCCACCTGGCCGGGCCGGGCGACCCGGCCGGAGGCGGGGTCGACGGGCGGGTGCTGGACGGCGCGGACGACGTCCTCGCCGATCGCGCCCCGGTAGAGCGCCCCGGTGCCCTCCTTGCCGAGCTGGCGGTAGGTGGCGGCGAGGTCGGGGTTGCGGAAGGTGGAGCCGACGACCGGGAGCACGCCGCCGGGCAGGAAGAGCTTCGCGGTGTCGGGGAAGTCCTTGAACCGGGCCTGGTTGAGCGCGGTCTGGTCCTGGAAGGTCTGGTCGACCGTGAAGCCCTGCTCGGCGATCCGCTGGGCGGGCTTGAGGTTCTCGGCGAAGCTCCGCCGGCCCCACAGCTCGACGGCGGTCTCCCAGGTGGCCGGGGAGCCGGGCACGCCGACCGACAGGCCGCTGGTGACGGCGTCGGCGAACGGCAGCGGCTTGCCGTCCTCCAGGAACAGCGAGGCGTCGGCCTTCCGGGAGGCGGTCTCCCGACCGTCGACGGTGTGCACCCGGCCGGTGGCGTGGTCGTAGTAGACGAAGTACCCGCCGCCCCCGATCCCGGCCGAGTACGGCTCGGTGACCCCGAGCGCCGCCGCGACGGCCACCGCCGCGTCCACGGCGTTGCCGCCCTTGCGCAGCACCTCGATGCCGGCCGCCGTGGCGTCGGCGTCCACGCTGGCCACCGCTCCGCCCCAGCCCACCGCCTCGGGCACCTTG
>NZ_BAAAKJ010000531.1:0-402 GCF_039527695.1 Kitasatospora putterlickiae | reverse complement strand
GGTCCGACGGTGGACCACACCAGGGCGGTCGCGAGCAGAAGCGGCGGGGCGACGCGGGCCAGTGCTCTCATCCGATACTCCTCTGAATCGACGTCAACTCCGTTGTTTCACAGGAGCCATGACCCCGACAACAGCGCCGCGTCACTACCAACGGGTAGTTGACGAGACACCGGGGGGACCCATCGAACAGCCGATCACATTTCAAACCCGAACGGGTGAAGAAATGAACAGGCGCTCATGTGAGGAGTAGCTTGTGCGGGCACCTCACGCTCTCCTCACGCACACGCTCCCCTCATACAAAGGACGCGCCCTCCCCGTGTACCCGCCTCCACCGCCGCCGTTCCCCCCTGCCGCGTTCCCGGCGCCCCGCCGACCTTGGTGGCAGCGGCGCGGCGTGCACGT
>NZ_BAAAKJ010000530.1:0-1882 GCF_039527695.1 Kitasatospora putterlickiae | reverse complement strand
TGGCCAGCTGGCCCTCGATCTCCTCGCGGACCGGAGCCTCCGCGGCCACCGCCTCGACGAGCGCCTCGGCGGCGGCCGCGACGGCCTCCAGCGGCTCGACGGCCTCAGCGGCCTCGACGACCTGCGGCTCCTCGTGCGCCGCACCGCCCTTGCCCCGGCGACGGCGCTTGCCGCCACCCGCGCCCGCCTCGACGGCGGCCGCGCCGCCACCGGCGTGCACGTGGGCGCTCGGCTGCTCCATGTGGACGATCACGCCGCGGCCGTTGCAGTGCACGCAAGGCTCGGAGAAGGACTCCAGCAGGCCCTGGCCGACCCGCTTGCGGGTCATCTGCACCAGGCCCAGCGAGGTGACCTCGGCCACCTGGTGCTTGGTCCGGTCCCGGCCCAGGCACTCCAGCAGCCGGCGCAGCACCAGGTCGCGGTTGGACTCCAGGACCATGTCGATGAAGTCGATCACGATGATGCCGCCGAGGTCGCGCAGCCGCAGCTGGCGCACGATCTCCTCGGCCGCCTCGATGTTGTTCCGGGTGACCGTCTCCTCCAGGTTGCCGCCCTGGCCGACGAACTTCCCGGTGTTGACGTCGATGACGACCATCGCCTCGGTGCGGTCGATCACCAGCGAGCCGCCGCTGGGCAGCCAGACCTTGCGGTCCAGCGCCTTCATCAGCTGCTCGTCGATCCGGTAGGTGGCGAACACGTCCACCTCGGAGGTCCACCGCTGGAGCCGCCCGGCGAGGTCCGGGGCCACGTTGGAGACGTAGTCGTGGATGGTGTTCCACGCCTCGTCGCCGGAGACGATGACCTTGGTGAAGTCCTCGTTGAAGATGTCGCGGACGACCCGGACGGTCATGTCCGGCTCGCCGTACAGCAGCGCGGGGGCGTTGCCGGACGTGGCCTTCTTCTGGATGTCCTCCCACTGCTGCTGCAGCCGCTGGACGTCGCGGGTCAGCTCCTCCTCGGAGGCGCCCTCGGCGGCGGTGCGCACGATGACGCCCGCGTCGTCCGGGACGATCTTCTTGAGGATCTGCTTGAGGCGGGCGCGCTCGTTCTCCGGCAGCTTGCGGGAGATGCCGGTCATCGAGCCCTCGGGCACGTAGACCAGGTAGCGGCCGGGCAGCGAGATCTGGCTGGTCAGGCGGGCGCCCTTGTGGCCGATCGGGTCCTTGGAGACCTGCACCAGCACGGACTGGCCGGACTTCAGCACGGACTCGATCCGGCGCGGGCCGCCGTGGCCGCCGAGCGCGCCGAAGTTGACCTCGCCGGCGTACAGCACGGCGTTGCGGCCCTTGCCGATGTCGACGAAGGCGGCCTCCATCGACGGCAGCACGTTCTGGACCTTGCCCAGGTAGACGTTGCCGACGTACGAGGTGGCCTGCTCCTTGTTGACGTAGTGCTCGACGAGCACGCCGTCCTCAAGGACGCCGATCTGGGTCCGCTGGCCGTTCTGGCGCACCACCATGACGCGCTCGACCGACTCGCGGCGGGCCAGGAACTCGGCCTCGGTGATGATCGGCACCCGGCGGCGGCCCAGCTCGCGGCCCTCGCGGCGGCGCTGCTTCTTGGCCTCCAGGCGGGTGGAGCCCTTGATGGACTGCACCTCGTCCGGGTCGAAGGACGGCTCGGTGGAGCGGCGGCGCGGCTCGCGCACCTTCACCACGGTGCGGACGCCGTCCTCGGTGGTCTCGGCGGTCTCGACGGCGCCGGACTCACCGCTGCGGCGGCGACGGCGGCGACGGCGGCGCGAGGAGGACAGGCCGGCGGCCAGGTCGTCGTCCTCGTCCTCGTCCTCCTCCTCGGCGGCCGCGAGCGGCTCCTCGGCGGCGGGCTGCTCGTTCTCGGGCGCCTCGGCCTCCTCGGCCTCACCACGACGGCGGCGGCGGCC
>NZ_BAAAKJ010000529.1:0-2472 GCF_039527695.1 Kitasatospora putterlickiae | reverse complement strand
GGCTCCGCCGGCCTCGACGCCGGCCAGGCCGCAGACCCCGGCCCTGGTGACGCCGCCGCAGCCGAGCCTGCCTCCGCTGCCGACGCCCGAGATCCCGGTGATCCCCACGGTCGAGGTCCCGGTGATCCCCACGCCCACCGTGGCGCCGACGGTCCCGCCGGTGCTGCCGACGCCCACCACGCCGCCGCCACCGAGCGACTTCTGGGCCGACAGCCTGCCGGTGGTCAAGCCCGGCGGCAACCGGGTTCCCCCGCCGCAGCCGGCCATCCGGCAGAAGGGGAGCGACTGGTTCTGGCAGCGGGACACCGTGTCGGTCGGCGGCGTCGAGCACCGGCACGGCATCTCCGTGCACGCTCCGTCGACCACGCTGATCGACCTCAACCGCGGTTGCACGTCCTTCGACGCGGTGGCCGGGATGGACGACCTGAGCGTCACCCTCGGGGGCGTGGTCTTCTCGGTCCAGGGCGGCGACGGGCGAACGTTGTGGAGCTCGCCCACGCTGCGTTCGGGCGACCCGGCGGTGCCGGTGCACGTGCCGCTGGACGGGCAGAAGTCGATCAAGCTGGTGGTGACGCCGGCGAACGGCTTCTGGTCGGCGCTGAACATGGCCGACTGGGCCGAGGCCCGCTTCAGGTGCGTCTGAAGCGGGCCCCGGGGGGCTCTCTGGTGCGGTGAGGTCGGCTCAGATGGCGCAGGCGCCGTCCGCGCAGGCCTCGCCGGCCGGGGCGACCTGCACCGGCGCGGGCCGGCGCTCGCCGATCTCGGTGGCGACCTGCTCCAGCACCCGGCGGAAGGTCTCGGCCTCCTGGCCGCCCTGGACGGCCCACTTGCCCTCGAAGACGAAGGTCGGCACAGCGGTGATGCCCAGCTCGCGGGCCTCGGCGAGCTGCGCGCGGACCTCGGCGGCGCCCTCGTCTCCCGCGAGGTAGGCGGCCACCCGGTCACGGTCCAGGCCCGCTCCGACGGCAACCTCGGTGAGCGCGGTGCGGTCGCCGACGTCCACGCCGTCGGTGAAGTGCGCCTTGAGCAGGGCCTCCTTGAGGCGGCCCTGGGCCTGCGCGCCGTACTCGGTCTCGGCCAGGTGCAGCAGGCGGTGGCCGAGGAAGGTGTTGGCGTGCAGGGCGGCGTCGAAGTCATAGCCGATGCCCACGGTGCGGCCCAGCTCGGCCACGTGGGCGTCCATCGCGACGGACTGCGGACCGTAGCGCTCGGCCAGCCACGCGCGGTGCGGGCTGGCGGTGGCCGGGGCGTCCGGGACCAGCTGGTACGGCCGGTAGACCACCTCGACGTTCTCCTTGCCCGCGAAGCCGTCGAGCGCCTGCTCGAAGCGGCGCTTGCCGATGTAGCACCAGGGGCAGGCGATGTCGGAGTAGATCTCGACCTTCATGACGGGGGCTCCAGGGAGGTGGGGATGAGCGTGTGGTCCGAGATCGGTGAACGGTGAACCATCTCGGGACATTCCCGGCGCCCCGGACGCTCAGGCTTCGGGCGGGGCGGGCACGACCAGGACGGGGCAGGCCGCGTGGTGGACGACGGCGCTGCTGACCGAGCCCAGGAGGAGGCGGGTGAAGCCGCCGTTGCCCCGGGTGCCGAGCACCAGGGTGTGCTGGCGGGCCGAGGCGGAGAGCAGGACCTCGATCACGTTGCCCAGGACCACGTGCAGCGACATCTCGGCGGTGTACGGGCTCGGGCGGGCCTGCTGGACGGCGGCCACCGAGCGGCGCAGGCCGTCGGCCATCGACTCGACCAGGGTCTCCACGCTCTCCTGGACCAGCTCGGCCATCCCGGGCGGGTAGCCGGCGGGCGCCGGGTTGACGACGGCGAGCACGTAGAGGGGCAGACCGTGCAGCTCGGCCTCGGTCATCGCCCGGTCCAGCGCCCAGAGCGAACCGTCCGACCCGTCGCACGCGGCGAGCACCCCGGGTGGCCGCCCCGTCGGCGGCCGCCCGAGCACCGAGAGCACGACGGGAACGGACTGGTCCGGGCTGGCACTGGTCACCACGACCTCCGTGGGTGGGTGGAGTAGCGGGAGTGGGAGGAGTTGGGGGGCGGGAGCGAGGGGGAGCGGGGGGCGGGGGATGGGATGCCTCGCCATGATCGCCGCCCCACCCCCACCTCACCCCCGAGCCGCGCCGAACACGCCCCCGAGGCAAGGCGCAGCGAAGCCACCGCGCAGGAAGTCGGCCTGGCCGACTTTCCACTCCAGCTGGGTGGGGGCCGGGCGGGGAGAATCAGTAGACCGGTCTGCATATTCGCTGGCGCAGGAAGTCGGACCGGCCGACTTCTCAGTCCGAGAGCGCGGGAGGAGGGGTCAGCGAGGGGGAAGTAAGTAGACCGGTCTGCATATTCATCTGCGGAGAGGGCGCGGAGCGCAGAGAGTCGGGCGGGCCGACTTTCCGCTCCAAAAGCGGGCGGGCGGAGGCGTCACGGATCGGGGCGGAAGCGCAGGAAGTCGGACCGGCCGACTTTCCA
>NZ_BAAAKJ010000528.1:0-1132 GCF_039527695.1 Kitasatospora putterlickiae | reverse complement strand
GCGGGCCCGTCCGGTACCGCGCGCACCGGCGGGACGGCGTGCACCGGCGGCACGCTCGACGGACCC
Source organism: Kitasatospora putterlickiae (assembly GCF_039527695.1). Classification (NCBI taxonomy): domain Bacteria; kingdom Bacillati; phylum Actinomycetota; class Actinomycetes; order Kitasatosporales; family Streptomycetaceae; genus Kitasatospora; species Kitasatospora putterlickiae. The sequence goes on along the minus strand of NZ_BAAAKJ010000528.1, from coordinate 1,066 downwards.
GGCTCCTGCGGGGTGTCCGGCACCGGCGGGACGACCCGGATCGCCGGGGCGCCCTCGCGGCCGCGGCCGGCGGCCGGGACGGGGGCGGGCCCGGCGCGCAGCGGCAGCGGGGTGAGCACCGAGAGCGGCTGCTCCCCGTCCACCACGGTCAGCAGCGCGGCCGGGATCCGCACCAGCGCCCGCATGCCCCCGTACGGGGACGGCTCGACGTGGCAGGAGAAGCCGTACTGCCGGGCCAGCTTGCCGACCACCGCGAAGCCGGTCTTGGGCGGGTTGCCCAGCTCGGTGAGCAGCACCTCGGGCGGGCCGGCCAGCAGCCGGCGGGCCCGGCGCAGCTGGTCCTCCTCCATGCCGATGCCGCTGTCGTCGACGATCACCAGCGCGCCCCGGCCGCCCTGCTGCACGGTGACCGGGACGTCCGTCTCCGGGTGCGAGTACGCGGTGGCGTTGGCGAGCAGTTCGGCGACGGCGATGGCCACCGGCTCGGCGGCGCGGGCGACCACCGCGAGCCGGTCCTCGCGCAGGTGGTTGGCGACCTTGACGCGGGCGTAGCCGGGCACCCGGGAGAGCGCGCCGACCACCACCTCGGCGAGCGGCGAGTCGGTGCGGGCCAGGCCCGGCCAGGCCTCGCAGAGCACGGCGACGGTCTGGATCCGGCGCAGCGCGACCTCGTTGCGGAAGTCGACCTCCAGCAGCCGGGGGTCGTCGTTGTCGTGCTGGAGCTGCTGGACCAGGCTCTGGATCTGGTAGAGCAGGGTCTGGATCTTGGACGTGGCGCCGCGCATCGCGGAGCGGGCGGCGGCGTCGACCCGCTCCCGCTCGTCGGTGACGGCGGCCGCGGCGGCGTCCAGGACGGCCTGCAGGGCCTGGACGGCGTCCGGGCCGACGGCGGCGGCGTCCAGTGGTCCGGCGATCGGCACGTGGGGGTGGCTCAGCCGCAGGGCGGCGGTGGCGACGCGCTCGGTGGCGAGGTGGCCGACCTCGGCGAGCAGGGCGGCGGTGCGGCGCTCGTGGTCGTCCGCGCGCTGCCCGGCGTCGGTGGCGCTCAGCGCCGCCTCGGCGGCCG
>NZ_BAAAKJ010000527.1:2331-14733 GCF_039527695.1 Kitasatospora putterlickiae | reverse complement strand
CGGCCGCCGACCGGCCCGACCCGGGACAGGTCGCCGACCTCGCCGCCCGGGTCGCCGACTCGGCGGTCCGCACCGCCGACATCCTCGCCCACCACCGCGCCGCCACCGCTCCCGTGCCCGGCGGACCGGAGCGCTCGGAGTTCCTCGCCGCCGAGCAGTCCCTGCTGCTCGGCCACCCGATGCACCCCACCCCGAAGAGCCGCGACGGCCTGGGCCCCGCCCAGAGCGCCGCCTACTCACCCGAACTGCACGGCTCCTTCCAACTGCACTGGTGGGCCGTCGACCGCGAACTGCTCGCCGCCGGCTCCGCCGTCACCGAGGGCGCCGACCGGATCACCGCCCGGCTGCTCGACGACCCCGCCCTGCTGCCGCCCGGCACCGCAGCCCTGCCACTGCACCCCTGGCAGGCCCGCGAACTCGCCCACCGGCCCGTCGTCGCCGACCTGCTCGCCGAGGGCCGGCTGCACGACCTAGGCCCGGCCGGCGACCCCTGGTACCCCACCTCCTCGGTGCGCACCGTCTACCGGCCCGGCACCCCCTGGATGCTCAAGCTCTCGCTGGGCCTGCGGATCACCAACTCCCGCCGGGAGAACCTCCGCAAGGAGCTCCACCGCGGCCTGGAGATGCACCGGCTGCTGGAGAACGGCCTCGCCGCCGAATGGCGGGCCGCCCACCCGGGCTTCGACATCGTCCGCGACCCCGCCTGGATCGGCGTCGACCATCCCGGCCTCGGCGACCCGGGCGGCCTGGACACCGTGCTGCGCGCCCAGCCCTTCGCCCCCGGGGACCGCGCCTACTGCGTGGCCGGGCTGGTCGCCGAACGCCCGCACGGCGCGCGCGGCGGCGACACCGTCCCGTCCCGGCTCGGCGACCTGCTGCGCGCGCTCGCGGCCCGTACCGGCCGCCCGCTGCCCACCGTGACGGCCGAATGGTTCCTCCGCTACCTGGACGCCGTCGTGCTGCCCGTGCTCTGGCTGGACGGCGCGGCCGGCATCGCCCTGGAGGCCCACCAGCAGAACAGCCTGGTCCTGCTGGACGCCGACGGCTGGCCGACCGGCGGCCGCTACCGCGACAACCAGGGCTACTACTACCGGCGGAGCGCCGCCGACCGGCTCACCGCCCGGCTGCCCGGCCTCGGCGCGCGCAGCGACACCTTCCTCGACGACCCGGTGATCGACCACCACTTCGCCTACTACCTGGGCATCAACCACGTGCTCGGCCTGGTCGGCGCGCTCGGCTCCCAGCGACTCGCCGACGAGGCCGTACTGCTGGCCGCGCTGCGGCGCTTCCTCACCGGACCCGCCGCCACCGCCACCGGCTCGGCGCTCCCCGGCCTGCTGCTGGACGCGCCGACCCTGCCCTGCAAGGCCAACCTGCTCACCCGGATCCAGGGCCTGGACGAACTGGTCGGCCCGGTCGCCACCCAGTCCGTCTACGTCGAGATCCCCAACCCGGTGGCCGGCGCGTGACCGGGAGCGCCCACGACGAGCCGGCCCGCTGGGGCGCCATGCCCACCGCCGCCGGGGAGTTCCGGCTGCGCCCGGTCCGGCTCCCCGCCGACCTCGACCTGCTCACCGGCTGGATGAACGACCCCGAGGTCGCCGCCTTCTGGGAGCTCGCCGGACCGCCCGCCGTCACCGCGCGGCACCTGCGCGGACAGCTCGACGGCGACGGGCACAGCCTGCCCTGCCTCGGCCTGCTCGACGGCACCCCGGTGAGCTACTGGGAGGTCTACCGCGCCGACCTCGACCCGCTCGCCGCGCACTACCCGGCCCGGCCCCACGACACCGGCCTCCACCTGCTGCTCGGCCCCGCCACCAGCCGCGGCCGGGGCCTCGGCGCCACCCTGCTCGCCGCCCTGGCCGACCGCGTCCTGCGGGAACGGCCGCGCTGCGCCCGGGTGCTCGCCGAGCCGGACGTCCGCAACCGGCGCTCCGTCCACGCCTTCCGACGGGCCGGCTTCCGGCTCGCCGCCGAACTCGACCTGCCCGGCAAACGGGCCGCCCTGATGGTCCGCGACCGCACCCCGCACCCCGCCTAGGACTGCACCCGCCCATGGACACCCCCGCACCCCCGCCCGGGCCGTACGACCTGCTCGGCGTCGGCATCGGCCCGTTCAACCTCTCGCTCGCCGCGCTCGCCGAGCCCGTCCCCGGCCTGCGCACCCTCTTCTGTGACCGGCGCCCGGAGTTCCGCTGGCACCCCGGGATGCTCGTCGACGGCGCACGGATGCAGGTGCCGTTCCTCGCCGACCTGGTCTCCCTGGTCGACCCGACCAACCCGTGGTCCTTCCTCAACCACCTGCGCGAACAGGACCGGCTGTTCCCGTTCTACTTCACCGAACGCTTCCAGCTCACCCGCCGCGAGTACGACCACTACTGCCGCTGGGCCGCCGACCGGCTCGCCAACTGCCGCTTCGGCACCGAGGTCACTGCCCTGCACTGGGCCGGCGACCGGTACCGCGCCGAGCTGCGCGAGAGCGCCACCGGCCGGGAGCGCACCGTGGAGGCGCGCAACGTCGTGCTGGGCGTCGGCACCCTGCCCGTGCGGCCCGCCGCCTTCGCCGCCCTCGACGGCCACCCGCGGGTCTTCCACTCCGCCGACTACCTCGACCGGCGCGACGGCCTGGCCGGGGCCCGGGACATCACCGTCGTCGGCAGCGGCCAGTCCGGTGCCGAGGTCTTCCTCGACCTGCTGCGCCGCCACGAGGGCGACGGCGTGCGGCTGCGCTGGCTCACCCGCACCCGGGCGCTCGCGCCGATGGAGTACTCCAAGCTCGGCCTGGAGCACTTCACCCCCGACTACACCCGGTACTTCCACGGCCTGCCGGGGGCCGTGCGCGACACCCTGGTCGAGGCCCAGTGGCAGCTCCACAAGGCCGCCTCCGCCGAGACCCTCGCCGAGATCCACGACCACCTCTACGCGCGCACCGTCGGCCGGCCGGTCGGCGACGCGCCGGTCGAGATCACCCCCGGCACCGCCGTCACCGACGCCCGCTCCGGCCCCTGCGGCGGGTTCGAACTCGACTGCCTGCACACCGACTCCGGCACCGGGCACGTGCTGCGCACCGACGCCGTGGTGCTCGCCACGGGCTACCGGGCCGCCCGCCCGGCCGCCCTGGAACCGCTCGCCCACCTCGTCGACTGGGACGCCGCCGGCCGCTACCGGGTCGGCCTCGACCACCGGGTGGCCACCCTGCCGGAGGTCACCGGCGGGCTGTACGTGCAGAACGGCGAGCTGCACACCCACGGGGTGGGCACCCCCGACCTGGGCCTCGGCGCCCACCGCGCCGCGGTGATCCTCAACGCCCTCACCGGCCGGACCGTTCACCGGCTGCCCGGGCGCACCGCCTGGACCGGCTTCGCGCCACCGGCCGCCGCACCCGTTCCCGTACCCGCCCGTCCCCGACCCCAGGAGCCGTCCCGTGCCGCGACCGCCGGCCGCTGAACCGCCGCTGTACCTGCCGCCGCAGCTCACCGCCGGGCACTGGCAGCGGGCCGGCCGCGCGCTGCTGGCCAAGATGCTCGGCGAGTTCGCCTACGAGGAGCTCCTCACGCCCGTCGGGACCGGTACCCCCGGGGGCTACGCGCTCAAGCTGTCCGGGGCCGAGTACCGCTTCACCGCCCGGCGCGGCGCCTACGACGGCTGGCTTGTCGACCCCGGCTCGGTCACCTGCGACGCGCCGGAGGAACCCGACCCGCTGCGCTTCCTCATCCACGCCCGGCACACCCTCGGCCTGCGCGGTGACACCACCGGCCACCTGCTGCGCGAACTCACCGCCACGCTGACCGCCGACGCCCACCTGCTCGCCACCGCGCTCACCGCAGCCGAGCTCGCCGACCTCGGCCACACCGCGCTGGAGGGCCGGCAGAGCGGCCACCCGTGGATCGTCCCCAACAAGGGCCGGATCGGCTTCTCCGCCGCCGACGCCGCCCGCTGGGCCCCCGAGGCCCGCACCCCGCGCGCGCTGCCCTGGATCGCCGTCCACCGCCGGCTCGCCGAGTACCGGGGCGTGGCCGGACTCGCCGACCCCGGGGCGCTGTACCGCCGGGAGCTGGACGACCCGGACGCGCTGCGCGCCCCGCTCGGCGCCGCCGCCGGCGACTACCTGCTGCTGCCGGTGCACCCCTGGCAGTGGGACGAGACGGTGCTGCCGCTGTTCGCCCCGTGGATCGCCTCCGGGGAGATCGTCCCGCTCGGCACCGACGGCGACCTGCGGCTGCCCCAGCAGTCGATCCGCTCGTTCTTCAACGAGAGCCGCCCCGAGCGCTGCACCGTCAAGCTGCCGCTGGCCGTCCTCAACACCCTGGTCTGGCGCGGCCTGCCCACCGAGCGCACGCTGGCCGCGCCCGCCGTCACCGCCTGGATCCACGGGCTGCGCGACGCCGACCCGTTCCTGCGCGACGAGTGCCGGGTGGTGCTGCTCGGCGAGATCGCCTCGGTCACCGTCGACCACCCGCTCTACCGGGAGCTGCCCGAGGCCCCCTACCAGTACAAGGAACTGCTGGGCGCGATCTGGCGCGAGCCGCTCGGCCCCGCCCTGGCGCCCGGCGAGCGCGCCCGCACCCTGGCCGCCCTGCTGCAGACCGGCGGTGACGGCCGGCCGCTCGCCGCCGAGCTGATCGCCCGCTCGGGGCTCGCCCCCGCCGAGTGGACCGCCCGGCTGTTCGCCGCGATGCTGCCGCCGCTGCTGCACTTCCTCTACCGGTACGGGCTGGTCTTCTCCCCGCACGGCGAGAACGCCATCGTGGTCTTCGACGAGCGCGACGTGCCGGTCCGGCTGGCGGTCAAGGACTTCGTCGACGACGTCAACCTCAGCGACCAGAACCTGCCGGAGCTGCGCGGCCTGCCCGCCGAGGTGGACGCGGTGCTGCTGCGCGAGGATCCGCAGGGCCTCTGCCAGTTCCTGCATTCCGGGCTGTTCATCGGGGTGTTCCGCTACCTGGCGCCGCTGCTGGAGGCGCGCACCGGCCTGGCCGAGGCGGAGTTCTGGGCGCTGCTGCGCGCCGAGGTGCTGCGTCACCAGGCGCGTTTCCCGGAGCTCGCCGACCGGTTCGCGCTCTTCGACCTGTTCCGGCCGCGGATCGACCGGCTCTGCCTGAACCGCAACCGGCTGCTGCTGGACGGCTACGGGGACCGCTCGCACCGCCCGCACGCCGCCCGGCACGGCACGGTGCCCAACCCGCTCGCCGTCGACGGGACCGCGCCGCTGTCGGGCCGACGGGACCGGATTGTCACCCCTGCCCCGTAGGGTGGGAGGGTCATGACGAACGACTCCGAATCCCAGCTCCCCGCCGACGCCGACGACGCCGGGGACCCTGAGGACGGCGCCCCGGTCGAGGCCGTCCCCCGTGCCCGCGTTCCCGAACTGCTGCACGCCGCGGTCGCGGCCGTCGGCGGCGCCGAGCGCCCCGGCCAGCTCCGGATGGCCGAGGCCGTCGCCGACGCCGTCGACCACGGCGAGCACCTGCTGGTGCAGGCCGGCACGGGCACCGGAAAGTCCCTCGCCTACCTGGTGCCGGCGCTCGCCCACGGCGACCGGGTGGTGGTCGCCACCGCCACCCTGGCGCTGCAACGCCAGCTCGTCGAGCGGGACTTGCCGCGCACCGTGGAGGCGCTGCACCCGGTGCTGCGCCGCCGCCCGCTGTTCGCGATGCTCAAGGGCCGCTCCAACTACCTGTGCCTGCACCGGGCGAACGAGGGCACCCCGAGCGACGAGGGCGAGGGCCTGTTCGACCCGGTCGAGGCGATGGGCGGTCCGGCCGGCAAGCTCGGCCAGGAGGTGCTGCGGCTGCGCGACTGGGCGGACGAGACGGAGACCGGCGACCGGGACGACATGACCCCCGGCGTCTCCGACCGGGCCTGGGCGCAGCTCTCGGTCACCTCCAAGGAGTGCCTGGGCGCCACCCGCTGCGCGTACGGGCAGGAGTGCTTCGCCGAGAAGGCGCGCGAGCGGGCCAAGCTCGCCGACGTGGTGGTCACCAACCACGCGATGCTCGCGATCGACGCGATCGAGGGCGCGCCGGTGCTGCCCGAGCACGGGCTGCTGATCATCGACGAGGCCCACGAACTGGTCAACCGGGTCACCGGCGCGGCCACCGCCGAGCTGACCGTCGGGGCCGTGAACCGGGCGGTCAAGCGGGCCGCCCGGCTCGCCAACGAGAAGGCCGTGGACGCGCTGCAGGCCGCCGCCGAGAACTACCACGGCCTGATGGAGACCGCCCAGCCCGGCCGGGTCGAGGAGCTGCCCGAGTACCTCGGCTACGCGGTCACCGCGATCCGGGACGCCGCCCGGCAGGTGATCACCTCGCTCGGCGAGACCAGGGACAAGGGGCTCAGCGACGAGGACGCCGTCCGCAAGCAGGCGATGGCCTCCGCCGAGGCGCTGCACGAGACCGCCGACCGGCTGCTCCAGGACTCCGAGTACGACGTGGTCTGGATCGAGCGCGGCGACCGCTACGGGCTGGGCACCGCCTCGTTGCGGGTCGCCCCGCTGAGCGTCTCCGGGCTGCTGCGCGAGGGCCTGTACAAGGAGCGCTCGGTGGTGCTCACCTCGGCCACCCTCAAGCTCGGCGGGGACTTCAACGGCGTGGCCGCCTCGGTCGGTCTGCCCTCCGAGGCCCGGCTGCCGGACGTCCGCACCCCGGGCGACAACCCGGAGGCGGCGGGCGCGGGCTTCGGGGACGAGCCGGTGCCGCACTGGCGGGGCATCGACGTCGGCTCGCCGTTCAAGTACCCCAAGCAGGGCATCCTGTACGTCGCCAGGCACCTGGCCGATCCCGGGCGCGATCCCGAACGGCCGGACATGCTGGACGAGTTGGCCGAGCTGATCGGCGCGGCCGGCGGGCGGACGCTCGGCCTGTTCTCCTCGATGCGCGGTGCCCAGGCGGCCGCCGAGGCGATGCGGGAGCGGCTGGACCACCGGATCCTGCTCCAGGGGGAGGACACCCTGGGCGAGTTGATCCGGGAGTTCGCCTCGGACGCGACCACCTGTCTGTTCGGCACGCTGTCGCTCTGGCAGGGCGTGGACGTGCCGGGGTCGGCCTGCCAGCTGGTGGTGATGGACCGGATCCCGTTCCCGCGGCCGGACGACCCGCTGATGAGCGCCCGGCAGAAGGACGTCGAACAGCGCGGCGGGAACGGCTTCATGGCCGTCGCGGCCACTCACGCGGCGCTGCTGATGGCGCAGGGCGCGGGCCGGCTGGTGCGCGCGGGGGACGACCGGGGCGTGGTGGCGGTGCTCGACCCGCGGGTGGAGACCAAGCGCTACGGCGGCTTCTTCCGCTCCTCGATGCCGGAGTTCTGGTACACCACGGACCGCAACCAGGTGCGCCGCTCGCTGGCGGCGATCGACGCCTCGGCGGCGCCGGTGCGGCCGGTGGTGAAGCGGGGCTGAGGCGAGCCGGAGGGGCTCCGCGCGGTGTGCGGGGAGCCCCTTCCTGTGAGCCGGGATCGAGGGTGTCTGGTTCCGAGGGTGTCGGGTTCCGAGGTGTCGGGGGCGGGTGGAGCGGGTCAGAGCCGGCGGAGGACCGCCACGACCTTGCCCAGGATGGTCGCGTTGTCGCCGTTGATCGGCTCGTAGGCGGGGTTGTGGGGCATCAGCCAGATCCGGCCGTCCTCGCGCTTGAGGCGCTTGACGGTGGCCTCGCCGTCGATCATCGCGGCCACGATGTCGCCGTTCTCGGCGACCGGCTGGCGGCGGACGGTGACCCAGTCGCCGTCGCAGATGGCCGCCTCGATCATCGAGTCGCCGCGCACGGTGAGCGCGAACAGCTCGCCCTCGCCGACCAGCTGGCGCGGCAGCGGGAAGACGTCCTCGACCGTCTGCTCGGCGAGGATCGGCCCGCCGGCGGCGATCCGGCCGACCAGCGGCACGTATGAGGTGGAGGGGCGGCCGGCGGTCTCGGCGGTGTTCGGCCGGGCCACCTCGACCCCGCGGACCTCGTAGGCGCGCGGGCGGTGCGGGTCCCGGCGCAGGAAGCCCTTGCGCTCCAGCGCCATCAGCTGGTGGGCCACCGAGGAGGTGCTGGACAGGCCGACGGCCTGGCCGATCTCGCGCATGGACGGCGGGTAGCCCCGCCGCTGCACCGAGTCCCGGATGACCTCGATCACCCGGCGCTGGCGCTCGGTGAGGCCGGCCTCGTCGGTGCGGATGCCGGGCGGCCGCCCGGGCGCCGAACGGGTCGGCGCGGGGAGCCCGTCGTCCAGGACGGCGGAGTGCTCGATGGCCTGGTCCGGAACGCGGCCGACGCCGGAAAGGCCCGGGCCCGGAGGTCGGTGGTCTTCGCTACGCTCCATGCTGATGTCCACACTCTGCTGATTCGTGGTGCGCTGCCCCACCTTGAGCTGGGAGTGTTCCTGCACCGGGATGGTGTTGCTTTCGACGGTGTTCACGGCGGCCCCTCTCGACGGCTGTCCTCTCCTTTTTCCAGCCCAACGCACCTCGTATCGAAAGGTTGCGCCAAACACACGTTCGAGTGAATTATTCGGGAGTTGGCTGACTCGATCAAGGCTTTGTTGTACATCGATTAAATGTTCGAGCCCGAGGCTTCTCCGGAATCCTAGTCCGCGCCGACACGCCAGGGGTCCCACTTCCGCCACGGACCTAGATGTAGTGGCTACAGTCCTCTCCGTGGCCCAGTACTTGTGGTCGAGGCCTCAAGATCGGGTTGCTACCAGCGCCCCGGGATCGCATAGACTCGACCAGTCCGCACGTCCTGCCAGGGAGGGATCCTCAGGTGCACTGCCCCTTCTGCCGGCACTCCGACAGCCGCGTCGTCGACAGCCGGACCACCGAGGACGGCAGCTGCATCCGCCGTCGCCGGCAGTGCCCGGACTGCGGCCGCCGCTTCACCACGGTGGAGACGGCCGCCCTGATGGTCATCAAGCGCAGCGGCGTCACCGAACCGTTCTCCCGGGAGAAGGTCATCTCCGGCGTCCGCAAGGCCTGCCAGGGCCGCCCGGTCACCGAGGACGCCCTCGCCCAGCTCGGGCAGCGGGTCGAGGAGTGCGTGCGGGCCACCGGCAACGCCGAGCTCACCACCCATGACGTCGGGCTGGCCATACTCGGCCCGCTGAAGGAACTCGACGTCGTCGCCTACCTGCGCTTCGCCAGCGTCTACCAGGCGTACGACGGACTCGAAGACTTCGAGGCCGCCATCGCGGAACTCCGCGCCGAGCGGCCCGCCCCCGAGGCGGACGGCACCCCGGTGCCCGTCGCCGCCGCCGCGCCCTAACCGGCCCGGCCCTTCACCGGCCCCTTCCGGGGTCGGCAGCATCCCCGGCCCCCGCAAGGGCCGACGTGTGCCCGAAAACGGCGCACAGACCATGACAAACCGTGCGCGGTCGGCGAGTGACTCCCGCCTGCCCGCACACCGGAAGAGCGAACCAGTCGTGCCCGGACTTTTCGGGGCACTCCGGGCGTTTGCCCAACCAGGAGGAGGAACAGAAGTGACAGACACCACGAGCGGTTCCGCACGCGGGTCGAAGTCCGACAAGACGGCGGCCAAGGGCGGCGCCGGCAAGGCCCCCAAGGGCGGTCTGCGGATCGGGCGCATCTACACCACTCCTGGCGTGCACCCGTACGACGAGGTCCGCTGGGAGCGGCGCGACGTCGTCATGACCAACTGGCGCGACGGCTCGATCAACTTCGAGCAGCGCGGCGTCGAGTTCCCCGACTTCTGGTCGGTGAACGCCGTCAACATCGTCACGTCCAAGTACTTCCGCGGCGCCGTGGGCACCCCGCAGCGCGAGTGGAGCCTCAAGCAGATCATCGACCGCGTGGTGCTCACCTACCGCGCCGCCGGTGAGAAGAACGGCTACTTCGCCACCCCGGACGACGCCGAGGTGTTCGAGCACGAGCTGACCCACGCCCTCCTCCACCAGGTGTTCAGCTTCAACTCGCCGGTCTGGTTCAACGTCGGCACCAAGCAGCCCCAGCAGGTCTCCGCCTGCTTCATCCTTTCCGTCGACGACTCCATGGACTCGATCCTCGACTGGTACAAGGAAGAGGGCATGATCTTCAAGGGCGGCTCCGGCGCCGGCCTGAACCTCTCCCGGATCCGCTCCAGCAAGGAACTGCTGTCCTCCGGCGGCAACGCCTCCGGCCCGGTCTCCTTCATGCGCGGCGCCGACGCCTCCGCCGGCACCATCAAGTCCGGTGGCGCCACCCGCCGCGCGGCGAAGATGGTCGTGCTCGACGTCGACCACCCGGACGTCGAGGCCTTCATCGAGACCAAGGTGAAGGAGGAGGAGAAGATCCGCGCGCTGCGCGACGCGGGCTTCGACATGGACCTCGGCGGGGACGACATCACCTCCGTCCAGTACCAGAACGCCAACAACTCGGTCCGGGTCAGCGACGAATTCATGACCGCCGTCGAGAACGGCACCGAATTCGGCCTGCGCGCCCGGATGACCGGCGAGGTCATCGAGACCGTCGACGCGAAGAAGCTCTTCCGCAAGATGGCCGAGGCCGCCTGGGCCTGCGCCGACCCGGGCATCCAGTACGACTCGGTCATCAACCACTGGCACACCTGCCCGGAGTCCGGCCGGATCAACGCGTCCAACCCCTGCTCCGAGTACATGCACCTGGACAACTCCAGCTGCAACCTCGCCTCGCTCAACCTGATGAAGTTCCTCCGCGACGACGACTCGTTCGACGCCGAGACCTTCGCCAAGGTCGTCGAGCTGGTCATCACCGCGATGGACATCTCCATCTGCTTCGCGGACTTCCCGACCCAGAAGATCGGCGAGACCACCCGCGCCTACCGCCAGCTGGGCATCGGCTACGCCAACCTCGGCGCCCTGCTGATGGCCACCGGCCACGCCTACGACAGCGAGGGCGGCCGCGCCCTGGCCGGCGCCATCACCTCGCTGATGACCGGCACCGCCTACCGCCGCGGCGCCGAGCTGGCCGGCGTGGTCGGCCCGTACGACGGCTACGCCCGCAACGCAGCCCCGCACCAGCGGGTCATGAAGCAGCACGCGGACGCCTCGAAGGCCGCCGTCTCGTTCGACGACCTGGACGCCCCGGTCTGGGCCGCGGCCACCGAGACCTGGAACGACGTGCTCCAGGTCGGCGCGCGGAACGGTTTCCGCAACGCCCAGGCGTCGGTGCTCGCCCCGACCGGCACCATCGGCCTGATGATGGACTGCGACACCACCGGCGTGGAGCCGGACCTCGCGCTGGTCAAGTTCAAGAAGCTGGTCGGCGGCGGCTCGATGCAGATCGTCAACGGCACCGTGCCGCGCGCCCTGAAGCGCCTCGGCTACCAGGACGAGCAGATCGAGGCGGTCGTCGCCCACATCGCCGAGCACGGCAACGTGGTCGACGCGCCGGGTCTGAAGACCGAGCACTACGAGGTCTTCGACTGCGCGATGGGCGAGCGCTCCATCTCCCCGATGGGTCACGTCCGGATGATGGCCGCGATCCAGCCGTGGATCTCCGGCGCCATCTCCAAGACGGTGAACATGCCGGCCACCGCGACCGTCGAGGATGTCGAGGAGATCTACTTCGAGGCGTGGAAGATGGGCGTCAAGGCGCTCGCCATCTACCGCGAGAACTCGAAGGTCGGCCAGCCGCTCTCGGCCAAGAAGAAGGACGAGAAGGCCGAGGAGGCTCCGGCCGCCGCGGTCGAGAAGGTCGTCGAGTACCGCCCGGTCCGCAAGCGCCTGCCCAAGGGCCGCCCGGGCATCACCACCTCCTTCACGGTCGGTGGCGCCGAGGGGTACATGACCGCCAACTCGTACCCGGACGACGGTCTCGGCGAGGTCTTCCTGAAGATGTCCAAGCAGGGCTCGACCCTCGCGGGCATGATGGACGCCTTCTCCATCGCGGTCTCGGTCGGCCTCCAGTACGGCGTGCCGCTGGAGACCTACGTCTCGAAGTTCACCAACATGCGCTTCGAGCCGGCCGGTCTGACCGACGACCCGGACGTGCGGATGGCGCAGTCGATCGTCGACTACATCTTCCGCCGCCTGGCGCTGGACTTCCTGCCGTTCGAGACCCGCTCGGCGCTCGGCATCCACTCCGTCGAGGAGCGCCAGCGCCACCTGGAGACCGGGTCCTACGAGCCGCTGGAGGCCGAGGAGGAGCTGGACACCGAGACGCTCGCGCAGTCCGCCCCGGTGGCCCCCGCCGCCAAGCCGGCCGCCGCGCCGGCCCCGGCCCCGAAGGCCACCCCGGCCCAGGCCCACAACTCGACCGAGCTGATCGAGATCCAGCTGGGCCTGAACGCCGACGCGCCGCTCTGCTTCTCCTGCGGCACCAAGATGCGCCGTGCCGGCAGCTGCTACCTCTGCGAGGGCTGCGGCTCCACCAGCGGCTGCAGCTGACCGGGGCCCGCACCTCTCCACTGAGGTGAGCCACCGCCGAAGGCGGGGCGAGGACATCACGTCCTCGCC
>NZ_BAAAKJ010000527.1:0-2326 GCF_039527695.1 Kitasatospora putterlickiae | reverse complement strand
CTCCGGGCCGTCCGGGCCCTGCGGGACCTGGCGGACCGGCTGGAGGGACTGCAGGTCGGAAGCGCCCGGGGGCAGGGCTGGTCGTGGCAGGAGATCGCGACCTGCCTGGGGGTGACCAGGCAGGCGGTGCACAAGAAGTACGCGAAGCGCGGGCTCGGCGGAAACGGGAAGGGCGGGGACTGAACGATGTTCGAGCGATTCACCGAGGAGGCCCGGCGGGTGGTCGTCGGAGCCGGGCGGGAGTCGGCGGAGCTGCGGCACGGCCACATCGGCACCGAGCACCTGCTGCTGGCGATCCTGGCCGAGACGGAGGATCCGGCGGCGCGGGTGCTGATCGAGGCGGGGCTCGACCGGGCCGCGGCCCGCGAGGCTGTCCGGAGGCTGCTGGGGGAGGGGGACGACGCGCGGGCGCTGGCCGCGATCGGGGTTGACCTGGACGCCGTGCGCGAGGCGGTGGAGTCCGTGTTCGGGGCCGGGGCGCTGGACGCGCCGTCGAAGGAGGAGCCGCGACGGCGCGGGTGGTTCCGCTCCGAGGGCCGGGCGGGCCGCAGTCCCTTCACCGCGCGGGGGAAGAAGGTGCTGGAGCTGTCGCTGCGCGAGTCGCTGCGGCTGAAGTCCGGTCACATCGCGGTCGGTCACCTGCTGCTCGGCCTGCTCCGGGAGGGCGACGGGCTCGGTGCCCGGGTCATCGCCGATCACGGCCTGGACTTCGCCGCCGTGCGGCGGGCGGTGGAGGTGACGACGGGGTGACGGTGCGAGGGGGAGGGGGCTGATTCGGTATACGGAGCGTGGCGTGAGGAGACTGACCGTCAACTTATCGGTTGAGTGCGTCGTCTGAATGGATATGATCGGCCGACTGCGTGAACCGAAATGCCGCCCGGAGACGTTCCACGACGTCGGCCGGGCGGTCGCGCATTCGCCCGACCTTCTGCCGAGGACACCGCACCGATGACAGAACCCACCAGCCCCGACGGCGGGCCGCGCCGTCGACCCGACGTGCGCACCAAGGCCGTGACGGCGGCGGCCGCCCTGCTCGCGGCGGTGGCCGGGCCGGTCGGGGTGGTGCGGGCGTTCGACGCCGGGCAGCCGCTGACCGCGGCCGCCGTGGCGGCGGTCACCGCGCTCTGGCTGATCGCCGTCTGGCAGGCCGGCAGCGCCACCGAGCGGGCCCGGCGGCTGGAGGCCGAGCTGGCCGGACAGGACGACGAGGCCATGACGGCGCTGGTCGTCGCCGGTGCCGCCAAACAGGCCGAGACGGCCGCCAAGACACGGGCCGCCGCCGCGGAGGCCGAGCGGGACGAGGCCCGGACCGCGCTCGGGCGGGCCGAGGCGGAGGTCACGGCCGCCCGCGCGGACGCGGCCAGGGCCCGGGCGGAGGCCGAGGCGGAGCGCGCCGAACGGGCCGTCCTGGACCGGATGGCCGACGAGGTGCTGCCCGAGGTGGTGAAGCGGCTGCGCACCGGCGCGACCGTGGACGGCGCGCTGGCCGCCCACCGCGAGCACCCCCAGCGCGCGCTGCTGCGCGCCTTCGCCGAGGAGATCGGCCGGGGCGAGCGGCTGCGGGCCGCCGCGCTGGCGGTCTGCGCGACCGCCGCCGGCCGGGTGCAGGCGCTCGCCACGAGCATGCACGCGGAGCTGCGCGAGATGCAGCACCGGCACGGCGAGGAGGTCCTCGGCGACCTGCTGACCCTGGACCACGCCACCGCGCAGGCGGGCCGGATGGCCGACAGCATCGCGGTGCTCACCGGCGCCCGCTCCGGCCGGCGCTGGGGCAAGCCGATCCCGGTGGAGTCGGTGCTGCGCGGCGCGCTCGGCCGGATCGGGGCCTACCGGCGGGTGCGGCTGCACAACGCCAGCACGGCCGCGGTGGCCGGGTTCGCCGCCGAGGGCGTGATGCACGCGCTGGCCGAACTGCTGGACAACGCGACCAACTTCTCCGCCCCGCCGGCCGAGGTGCACGTCTACGTCGAGGAGGTGCCGGCCGGTCTGGCGGTCACCGTCGAGGACAGCGGCCTGGGCCTGAGCGACAGCTGGCTGCGGCGCGCCGAGCAGGCCGTCTCGGCGGAGCCGCTGGACCTCGCCACGCTGTCGGCGGGTACCCGGATCGGCCTCGCGGTGGTCGGGGTGCTGGCCCGCAAGCACGGGCTGCAGGTCTCTTTCCGGCCGTCCGCGCGGGGCGGCACGGGCGTGGTGCTGCTGATCCCGCAGCAGCTGGTCACCCATTCCGTGCCGGCGCCGGCGCAGGTGCCGGTCCCGGCGTCCGCTCCCGCTCCCGCTCCCGCCGAGCGGGCCGCGCGCCCCGCGCTCACCCCGGCTCGCCCGGCAC
>NZ_BAAAKJ010000526.1:0-1128 GCF_039527695.1 Kitasatospora putterlickiae | reverse complement strand
ATTCCTTGCTTCTTTTGTTAATGCAATCTTTATTTCTAATTTCCCATTCTCTAGACACACTTCTCCCTTGTATTCATAGTAATTGTCGCAATGCGAGCACACAAGGGGATCTTTTTGACCACTAGAAATAATACGCTCTCTCCAGGTTTGGCGGCGTAATGTCTTCTTCACTTTTACTATCCATTTCCTTGTACCTTGTTGCCATGTAGCTAATAGCTTTTTGCTTAAGCTCTTACTCCTTCTAGAATACACCCCATAGTGACGAATTGTCTTGAACTGTTCATTAGGAATATGACGTATTAATCGAATAATAAATTCTTCTACCGTTACGGTCTCATGTTTTTCTTTACCGTCTACTTTATCCATATATTTGAATGTCACATGTTGACCATCATATTCCTCGATACGATTGTTCCCAATCGCTGGTCGACGAATATAGCGGCCAATATAACGCAGTTGGTCCTTCACCTTTCCTCTTTGTTTTGGGGCATACACATAGAAGCCTTCCCCATTATTAGAAAAAGCCTGTTGTAATCTTGGTTGAATTCTTTTCTTTTCCTTATTTGACAAGTGGT
This sequence comes from Kitasatospora putterlickiae, assembly GCF_039527695.1. Taxonomy (NCBI): domain Bacteria; kingdom Bacillati; phylum Actinomycetota; class Actinomycetes; order Kitasatosporales; family Streptomycetaceae; genus Kitasatospora; species Kitasatospora putterlickiae. The sequence continues at coordinate 553 of NZ_BAAAKJ010000526.1, read as the reverse complement.
TACGAATGAATTTTAACACCACCGTCTGCCATTGCTTTCGAAGCATCGTAAACGGTATATAGTCGTACGCTTTCCATTCTCCTTTTTTCGTAACTCCTCCCATTGTCACTAACATATGAACATGGGGATTGAAATTCACTCTTGACCCAAATGTATGTAATCCGGCAATTATCCCCGGTTTCACTTTTGCCTTCTTTCGAAAATAACCCGTGATTAGCTTCGCAGCTTCATCCATAAGGGGTTTCAAAAGCTCTCGATGCCATAGAAATATAGCCCGTAATTTTTCATCTATCGTAAAGATTACATGCCGATGGTTCACTTGTACTATATCTTCTGTAAGGACGCGACTCCATTCTTCACTTTCTCCTACAGAACACGTTGTACAAAAACGTCCTTTACATCGAAAAGGGACATGTCGAACGTCATGGCATCCTTCACAAACATAGAGTTTGAATCCATTTTTGGGATCTCCACAGTCACGAAATTTTTCCACCTCTTTAATGACAATTGGACGAATTCGCTCTCCATGTTTCTTCTTAAATGCTTCCCAATG
>NZ_BAAAKJ010000525.1:0-1545 GCF_039527695.1 Kitasatospora putterlickiae | reverse complement strand
CCGCAGCGGCAGCCCGGCGCTGCGCGCGGCCAGGCCCCGGCCCTCGACCTCGACCGGTACCTCAAGCGGGAGCCCTCATGACCGGTCGGGCGGGCCCATGAGCAACCACCTCGCGATCGCGACCGTGAGCGAGGCGCTGCGGCTGCTCGTCTCCCGCGCGCTCTCCCCCGACATCCCGTTCGCGGTCGAGGTCGGCGCCCGCAAGCCGCCGACCGAGCCGCCCGCCGACCCGGCCATCACCGTCTTCCTCTACCAGGTCACGCCCAACGCCTCACTGCGCAACCTCGACGCGCCGACCCGCGCGGCCGACGGCACCCTGCTCGCCCGGCCGACCGCCGCCCTGGACCTGCACTACCTGATCAGCTGCTACGGCGAGGAGTCCCAGCTGGTCGGCCAGCGGCTGCTCGGCTGCGTGGTCCGGGCGCTGGCCGAACAGCCGGTGCTGTCCCGGCAGCTGATCGAGGAGGCGGCCGCCCAGCCGTACCTGGCGGGGACCGACCTGGCCGCCTCCCCGCAGCGGGTGCGCTTCACGCCCGCGCCGATGGACGTCGACGAGATGTCCAAGCTGTGGACCACGCTGTTCCAGACCCCGTACGCGCTGTCCGTGGTCTACCAGGCCACCGCCGTCCTGGTGGAGGGCAGGACCGACCCGGTGGCCGGAAAGCCCGTGCTGCGCCGCACCGTGCGGGCCGTGCCGTCGCGCGGTCCGGTCGTCGAGCGGGTGCTCTCCCGGTCGGCCGGCTCCGGGGGCGCCCCCGTGGAAGGACCGGTGGCCAAGGACCGGGAGCTGGTGGTGGACGGTTCCGGGCTGCGCGCGGACCTGGTCGTGGCCCGGCTGGGCGAACGCCGGGTGGCGGTCGCCCCGGCCGACGTCCGGGACGACCGCCTGGTGGTCGCCGTCCCGGAGGACCTGCCGCCCGGCGTCCACCAGGTGCAGGTGCTGCACGGACTGGCGCTGGACGGCCGGCCCGCCGCCGACCACCTCGTCCTGGAGTCCAACGCGCAGACCTTCGCCCGGCAGCCGCGGATCGTCACGCCGATCGGCACGACCGACCGCGGCGACGGACCGGCCGGCGTCTCGGCCCGGCTGCACGTCCGGCTGGACCTGCCGCTCCGGGACGACCAGCAGGTCCTGCTGCTGCTGGACGAGCTGCACCCGCCCCCCGGGCGCCCCGGGGCGAGCCACCAGTTCCGGGCGCCCGCGCCGCCACGGCCGCGCCCCGACCCGTTCGAGGTCCGGGTGCCGGTGGTCGGCGTCCGTCCGGCGGTGTACCTGGCCCGGGTCCAGGTGGACGGCGTGCCGAGCGAGTTGACGGTGTCCGAGGACGGGTCCTTCGCCGGTCCCGTCGTGGACCTGACGCACTGACCGCGGGACAGGGGACGGGGGGACGCGATGAGCACACGCCGAGCGCAGGGCCGCGACGGCCCGGCGGACGAGCCGCACCGGCGGTCGCTGTCGGCCGCGGTCGCCGCCGTACTCGAACGGATCGACGCGCACGCGGCCGGTCGCGCGGGTTCGGCGGACGGCGCCCGGCCGTCGTCCGC
>NZ_BAAAKJ010000524.1:0-6429 GCF_039527695.1 Kitasatospora putterlickiae | reverse complement strand
GCGGGGGCGTGCGGGTCCGCGGCGGTCGGCCGGGACGGGGCCGCGGGGCGGCTGGGCGGCTGACGGTCCATCGGGCTCCTCGATTCTGGCCGGCGGGTCTGGCCCGGCGCCGGACAGGACCGGCGCGCTTCCCCGCCCACGTTCCAGCCGCCTCGGGGCCGACGCCACCAGGGCTGGAGCGTTCGGGTGAGCCCGCGGAGCCGAGGGCCGGGCTCAGGAGAGCCCCGAGCCCTCCTGGGTCTGCGCCTCCACCGCCGCGCGCTCCTCCGCCAGCCGGACGGCGTGCCGGCGGCGGGCCACCACCCCGTACGCCGAGGCCGCGCTCGCCGTGAAGGCCAGCAGGCCGGTCCACGGCCGGTTGAACGTGTGCCCGGTCAGGTGGTCCAGCGAGTACCGGCCCGGTCCGGCCAGGCCCAGCGCCAGACCCGCCGTGCCCAGGAACGCCGGGTACTCGTAGCCGCCGGACATCGCGAAGAACCCGGACGGGGCGTGCACCGCGACCGCGCCCGCCATCGTCCCGGCCACCACCGCGCCGGCCACCGGCGTGGCCAGCCCGGCCACCAGCAGCGCGCCGCCGCCCGCCTCCCCGAGGCCCGCGGCCAGCGCGCTCTGGCGCGGCGGGTGGAAGCCCATCGCCTCCATCGCCTTGGCGGTGCCCTCCAGGCCGCCACCGCCGAACCAGCCGAACAGCTTCTGGGCGCCGTGGGCGACCAGCACCCCGCCGACGGCGCCGCGCAGGGCGAGCAGGCCCAGGTCGATACGGTTCAGAGCCATTTTCAAGTCCCCTTCGGGAGTCCTCCGCCACACGGAGGGGTGGTCCGGCTTCCATGGCAGCGGAAACCGCCCGGCGGCTCGACCCGGGACAGCCGTTCGGGCGAATTACGGCACGAACGGGAATAACCCGGGCCCAGGCGTGGCAGCCGGGCGGCGATGATCGCCGCGACCATGCTTGGCGCATGTTCGTCTTCGACCTGAGCAGCGCCTTCATCGCCTTCTTCGCCGTGGTCGGCCCGCCGAAGGTCCTGCTGTCCTTCGCCCGGCTGGCCTCCACCCGGACCTCCGGGGAGCTGCGGCGCCTGGCGGCCTGGAGCACGCTGGTCTCGGCGGTGATCGGCGTAGCCCTCGCCTTCAGCGCCGACTTCGTCACCTCGCTGTTCCACATCAGCGACCAGTCGCTGCAGCTCGCCGGCGGACTGATCTTCTTCGTCTACGCGGTCGCGCTGGTCTTCGGCGTCCACCTGGGCTCCGGAGCCGACGAGACGGACGAGCACCTGGCGAGTCCGATGGTGGAGGGGATCCGCGAGCTGCTGCTGCCCTACCTGGCCAGCCCGCTCGCGGTCACCGCGGTCCTGGTCGGCTCGCTCGCCAAGGACGACTGGGGCTGGCACGCCACCGTGGCCGGCGCGTACGTCGCCGTGGTGGCGATCAACTACGTCTGCGTCGCCGTGCTCGCCCCGCTGATGCTGCGCACCCACCGGACCTCGCTGGAGGTGGTGGCCCGGCTGCTCGGCCTGCTGCTCGCGGCGGTCGGCGCCGAGCTGTTCCTGGAAGGCCTCGCCGGGCTCGGCGTGCACCTGCCCGAGGAGCACTGAACCGGCCCACCGGGCCCGGCGGGGCGGGCGACGGCGGCTCAGGCGGACGCGGCCAGCCTGAGCAGGGCCTCCCCGATCCGGTCGCGCACCAGCGGATCGGCGACCAGCCCGTCCGGGCCGACGTCGGCGCGCGCCAGCGGCACCCGGACGCAGGCCGCCTCGACCACGGACGCCCCCGCGTGGCGCAGCACCGTGCCCAGCGCCGCCTCGGCGCCCAGGCCCCGGCCGGTCCCGGCGGCGTTGATCCAGGCGGCCGGCTTCTCCGCGATCTCGGTGCCGCCGACCGTCCAGTCCAGCAGGTTCTTGAAGGCCCCCGGCAGGGTCCCGGCGTACTCGGGCGTACAGATCAGCAGGGCGTCGACGGCCCCGACCGCCGCTCTCAGCGCGGCGACGGGCTCCGGCAGCGGGTCGGTGTCGAGGTCCGGGTTGTAGTGCGGCAGCTCCGCCAGCCCGGTGTAGTAGGTGGTCGCGACGCCCTCGGTGACCAGGGCCACGGCGGCGGCGGTGCGCAGCACGGTCTCGTTGACGGAGCCGGCGCGCAGGCCGCCCGGCAGCAGCAGGATGTGACGGTCGATCGGCATGGGCAGGAACCTATCGGCCTGCTCAGGGCGCGACCACCGGCCGCCAGGGAACGGGGCTGGAGAGGATCATCGAGCTGGCCGGCTGCCCGTAGCCGCCGAGGCGGTCGATCAGGGCCTCGAAATCGGCCATCGCCGGAACGGCGACCAGCAGCACGCAGCAGGCCCCGCCGGTGACCCGGTGCAACTGGAGCACCTCCGGCCAGCCGGCCACCTCCGGGTCGCGCAGCACGCAGCGCGGGCCGTAGCACTGGAGCTGCACCAGGGCGGTGATCGGCAGGCCGGAGCGGGTGAGGTCGACGTGGGCGTGGTAGCCGGTGATCACCCCGTCGGCCTCCAGGCGGCGGACCCGTTCGGCCACGGCGGGTGCGGACAGGCTCACCCGGCGGGAGAGTTCGTTGTAGGAGAGCCGCGCGTCGGCCTGCAGCTCGGCCAGCAGTCGGCGGTCGACGGCGTCCACGGCGGCTCCTGAGGGTGTGGTCCGGTTGGCTGGATCCCGCTGCTTTGCGATCGTGAAGAGGATCGGCGAAACGCCTCTCGAACGACAGGCGCGGCCGCGGTCACCGTGCCCGTCGCCCATTCAAATGCGCGCCGGACCGCCGCACAATGGGGCCCCGGTACTCGCCGATGACGTCTGGAGGGATCGGGCATGGGGCACGACACGGTGGAGAGGCCCAACCTGTCGTTCGGCCGGGCCGGCGGCGAGCCGGAACGGGGCACCCCGTACGCGCGCTACGTCCGGCTGGACGAGTTGCACAGCCTGCAGCAGCCGCTCAGTGAGACGCCCGCCGAACTGTCGTTCATCGTCACCACCCAGGTGATGGAGCTGCTGTTCGGCCTGCTGCGGCACGAGTGGACGCTCGCCCAGGGCGCCCTGCGCGCGGACGACCTGCCGGGCGCGCTGGCCGCGCTGCGCCGGGGCACCCACGTCCAGGACGTGCTGGTGGATTCCTGGGACCTGCTGGCCACGCTCACCCCGCGGGAGTTCAACTCCTTCCGCCCGCTGTTCGGCGAGGCCTCGGGCTTCCAGTCCGCGGCCTTCCTGCACCTGGAGTTCCTGCTCGGCAACAAGAACGCCGCGCTGCTGAACATGTACCGGGACAGCCCGGGGACGCTCGCCGAGCTGACCGCCGCGCTGCGCTCCCCCGGTCTGTACGACGACGCGCTCGCGCTGCTGGCCCGCCGGGGCCTGGCCGTGCCGGACACCGTCCGCGAGCAGCGGCACCAGGCGGACGACGCGGTCGCGGCGGCCTGGCGGCGGGTCTACACGGAGGCGGAGCACGCCGGGCTGCTGCCGCTGGCCGAGGCGCTGCTGGACGTCGCCGAGCGGGTGACCCGCTGGCGCCAGCGCCACCTGGCGGCGGTCAAGCGGGCGATGGGCGGCAAGCCCGGGTCGGGCGGCTCCAGCGGCCTGGCCTGGCTGCGCCGCTCCGCGGAGCAGGACGTCTTCCCGGAGCTGTGGGCGATCCGGGACGGGCTGTGACGGCGCCGCGCGCGGCGGGCGTCAACCGGTGGCGGGCATGGGCGACACGATGGAGGGGCAGGGCATGATCACGCGCGAGGAGTGCGCGGCGCTGGACGCCGCCGACCCGCTGGCCGCGTTCCGCGGGGAGTTCGCCCTGCCGCCGGGGGTGATCTACCTGGACGGCAACTCGCTCGGCGCGCTGCCGGTCCGCACCCCGGAGCGGGTGCGGGCGGTGGTCGAGCGGGAGTGGGGCCGGGAGCTGATCCGCAGCTGGAACGACGCGGGCTGGTTCGAGCAGCCGTACCGGCTGGGCCGGCGGATCGCCCCCCTGGTCGGGGCCGCCCCGCAGGAGCTGGTGGTCTGCGACACCACCTCGGTGAACCTGTTCAAGGTGCTGGCGGCGGCGCTGCGGCTGCGTCCGGGCCGCTCCGCCGTGCTGGGCGACCGCGCGGCCTTCCCGACCGACCTCTACATCGCCGAGGGCGTGACCGGGCTGGTCCCGGGCGCCCGCAGCGTGCTGATCGACCCGGCCGAGCTGGACGCGCACCTGGACGGGGACGTCGCCGCGGTCGTCCTCTCGCACGTCGACTACCGGACCGGCGAGCTGCTGGACATGCCCGGGATCACCGCCCGGGTGCGGGCCGCCGGGGCGCTGATGATCTGGGACGTCTGCCACTCGGTGGGCGCGCTGCCGGTCGAACTCTCCGCGAGCGGCGCCGACTTCGCGGTCGGCTGCACCTACAAGTACCTGAACGGCGGCCCCGGCTCGCCGGCCTTCCTGTACGTCGCCGAACGGCACCTGGCGGCCGGTCCCTCGCAGCCGCTGAGCGGCTGGTTCGGACACGCCCGCCCGTTCGCCTTCGAGCCCGGCTACCAGCCCAGGGACGGCATCGGCCGCTTCCTCACCAGTTCGCCCTCGCTGCTCGGCCAGGCCGCGCTGGAGGCCGCGCTGGACGTCTGGGAGCGGGCCGACCGGGACGCCGTCCGGGCCAAGAGCCTGGCCCTGACCGATCTGTTCATCGGCCTGGTGGAGGACCTGGACGGCGTCGAGGTGGTGACCCCGCGCGAGCACGCCCGGCGCGGCAGCCAGGTGGCGCTGCGGCACGCCGACGGCTACCCGGTGGTCCGGGCGCTGATCGCCCGCGGCGTGATCGGCGACTTCCGCGCGCCGGACCTCATGCGCTTCGGCTTCACCCCGCTCTACCTCTCGCACACCGAGGTGTGGGACGCGGCGCGCCACCTGGCGCGGGTGCTGGACAGCGGCGAGTGGAAGGACGAGCGCTTCTCCCGGCGCGGCGAGGTGACCTGACGGCGCGCTGACGGCGCCACCGCCGTCAGACCACCGTCAGCTCCTCCACCAGCCTCCCGTACACCGCGAAGGCCCGCTTGGGCGTGTAGTCGTCCCTGAGCAGGCCGAAGCGGTGGAACGGGCCCGGGCCCGCGCTGTCCGCGTCGCGCAGGCCGAAGTGGACGTAGCCGGTGAGGTTGAGTTCGCCGGCGAGGCCCGCGACCGTCCGGACCACCTCCTCGACCACCTCGGCCTGCCGCCGTTCCGGGCGGTCGGGGCCGGTGGGCCAGCCGTGCTCGCAGACCCGGATCGGCACCGCGGGCCCGATGCCGGCCCGGGTGACGACCTCGCGCCGGAAGCCGGTGAGCACGGCCGCGACCACCTCGCCGAGCCGCGCGGCCGGGACCGGCCGGAAGACGTCGGGGAAGAAGTCCAGGCCGACGTAGTCGAGCGCGCGGTGGAACCGCTCGTCGGCGAGTTCGCCGAGGGCGGGCCAGAACGGGTCGGCCGGGTCCGGGCTGAACGCCGCGTTGAACCCCACGGCGAGGTCGAGGCCGAGCGCCAGCGCCTCCTCCTTGGCCGCGACCACCCCCTCGACCAGGGCCCGCCGGACGTTCGGCACGGAGCCGTCGAGCACCGGGGAGTCGGCGTTGGGCTCCTCGCAGATCTGCAGCGTGCCGATCCGCTCCCCGCCGGTGCGCACGGCCCGCCGGACGAAGTCCGTCCAGCCGTCCAGGTCGCCGTCCGGAGCCCGGAACTGGAGGACCAGGTCGAGCCGGCGCCCCTCGTCGGCGTACCGCTCCGGGGCGGCCGGGGTCGGCGGGGTGGCCGGCCCCGCGGGGTACGAGCGGTAGGCGCGGACCAGCAGGGTGGGCGCGGCGCCCTGGAGCGCGCGCAGCGCGGCGGTGATCCGCGCCGGGTCGTCGGGGCGGACGGGGGTGATCACACGGCTCTCGTCGCCGAGCAGGCCGCCGGGGTAGACGCCGAAGGTGAAGGTCATGGGATCCACCGTAGTCCAGATTTCTGGCGTCACTACAAGTTTGGTGCGGCACTATGATTTCCGCATGGGGCTTCGCGAGGAGAAGAAACGGCAGACCCGGACCCTGCTCGCCGACACCGCGACGGGGCTGTTCGCCGAGCACGGGTTCGAGCAGGTGACGGTGGCCGACGTGGCCCGGGCCGCCGGCGTGGCCGTCACCACGGTGTTCAACTACTTCCCGACCAAGGAGGACCTCTTCTTCGACCGGCAGGACGAGGTGGTGAACCGGCTGGCCCTGGTGGTGCGGCGGCGCCCGGCGGGAAGCTCCCCGGTCGACGCCGTCCGGGCGGAGCTGCTGGCCGGGCTGGACACCGGCGAGCCGACGTACGGGCTGGACCCGCGGGCGGTGGCGTTCTGGCGGACGGTCGAGGGCAGCGCGGCGCTGCGGGCCCGGCTGCTGGAGCTCGGCGAGCGGGCCGAGGAGGCGCTGGCGGCCGCCCTGGCCGAGGAGGCGGGCCTGCCGGCCG
>NZ_BAAAKJ010000523.1:12079-12613 GCF_039527695.1 Kitasatospora putterlickiae | reverse complement strand
CTGCCGCGGTGGGCGGAGATGAACAGTCCGACGCCCTCGGACTGGTCGCCGCCGCCACCGCGGTCCATGCCGGCGACCAGGTCGCCGGAGCCCTCGTCGAGCACCAGCGGAGGGCAGGTCAACCGCCAGATCCACGAGGTGCAGGCCGACATCAGGCGGCTCGGCGCGACGGCCCATCCGGACCAGTACTTCGGGACCTGCGGCGACCTGCTGACCGGTGAGGTGTGGGTGCTGCGCGTCCCGGGGGGCGGCTTCGACCAGGCGGTGCTGGACGGCGTCCCGCACTTCGGGGTGACGCTCCACTTCCAGGACGTGGCGGCCCCGCGCGAGCACTTCGTCGAGCTGGCGACCCGGATCACGGAGACCGACCGGGACTACTGGGCCGCCAAGGGGGTGACCATCCGCGAGGTCAGGGTGGCCGAGGACGGGACGGGGGTGTCGGTGTCCACCGACCAGGCGGACGCCGCCCGGGCCGACATCCTGGCCCGCTACGGCGCGGAGGTCATCGAGGTACGACCGGTCCGCTGACCGGTA
>NZ_BAAAKJ010000523.1:0-12060 GCF_039527695.1 Kitasatospora putterlickiae | reverse complement strand
TCCCGGGGCGGGTCAGCCGGTGTTGCGCAGGCCGGCCGCGACGCCGTTGACGGTCAGCAGCAGCGCGCGGGCCCGCAGCGGGTCCTCGTGGCGGCCGGTGGCGACCTCCTCGCGCTGCCGGCGCAGCAGCGCGACCTGCAGGTAGGAGATCGGGTCGAGGTAGGCGTCGCGGACCGCGAAGGTCTGCTTGAGCACCGGGTTGTGCTCCAGCAGCTCGTTCTCCCCGGTGAGCCGGAGCACCTCGCGCAGGGTGAGGTCGTGCTCGGCCTGGATCTGGTCGAAGACGTGGTGCAGCTCGGCGGGCACCAGCTGCTCGACGTAGTGGCGGGCGATCCGCAGGTCGGTCTTGGCCAGCGTCATGGCGACGTTGGACAGGAAGTTGCGGAAGAAGTGCCACTGGCCGTACATCTCGGTGAGCACGTCGCCCAGGCCCGCCTCGCGGGCGGCGGCCAGGCCGGCGCCGACGCCGTACCAGCCGGGGACGATCTGGCGGGACTGGGTCCAGCCGAACACCCACGGGATGGCCCGCAGGCCGTCCAGGCCGGCGCCGGAGTCGGGGCGGCGGGACGGGCGGGAGCCCAGGTGCAGCGAGGCGAGCTGGTCGACCGGGGTGGCGGCGAAGAAGTACTTCGGCAGGTCGTCCTGCTCGACCAGGGCCCGGTAGGAGGTGTGCGCGGCCTCGGAGACCCGGTCCATGGCGGCGTCCCAGCGGGCCAGCTCCTCGGGGGCCTGGCGCGGGGAGGTGTGCAGCGCGGAGGCGGCCAGCGTGGCGGAGAGGGTCAGTTCGAGGTTCTCCCGGGCCAGCGAGGGCAGCAGGTACTTGTCGGAGATGACCTCGCCCTGCTCGGTGACCTTGATCTCGCCCTCCAGGGTGCCCCACGGCTGGGCCAGGATGGCCTCGTGCGAGGGGCCGCCGCCGCGGCCGACGGTGCCGCCGCGGCCGTGGAAGAGCCGCAGCCGGATGCCGTAGCGGTGGGCGACGTCGCGCAGCCGGCGCTGGGCGCGGTGGATCTCCCACTGGGAGGTGGTGATGCCGCCGAACTTCGAGGAGTCGGAGTAGCCGAGCATGACCTCCTGGACGTCGCCGCGCAGCGAGACGAGCAGCCGGTAGGAGGGGTCGGAGAGCATCTCGTCGAGGATCCGGTCGGCCTGCTGGAGCTCGTCGGTGGTCTCCAGCAGCGGCACGATGCCGATCTTGGCGATCCCGGCGTGCAGGTCGATCAGGCCGGCCTCGCGGGCCAGCACGGTGGCGGCGAAGACGTCGTCGGCGCCCTGGCACATCGAGATGATGTACGACTCGACGATCTCGTCGCCGAACCGCTCGAAGCCCTCGCGGATGGTGGTGAAGACGCCGAGGGTCTTGGCGCCGGCGGCGTCCAGCGGGGCCGGGGTGGGGGCGAGCGGGCGGCGCGAGCGCAGCTCCTTGGCGAGCAGCCGCTGGCGGTACTCGCGGGGCATGTCGGCGTAGCGCCAGGCCTCCTCGCCGAGCCGGTCGAAGAGCTGGCCGAGCGCGTGGTGGTGGGCCTCGGCGTGCTCGCGCACGTCCATGGTGGCGAGCTGCAGGCCGAAGGCCTCGACGGTGCGGATGGCGCGGGCGAGCCGGCCGTCGGCGATCAGCTCGCCGCGGTGGGCGCGCAGCGAGTCCTGGATCATCCGCAGGTCGGCGATGAGCTCGCGGGTGCCGAGGTAGTCGCGGCCCTCGACGTGCGGGGTGCCGCCGGCCAGGCGCTCGCGGGTGTTCTCCAGCTTGAGCCGGATGCAGGTGGCCTTGAGGCGGTACGGCTCCTCGGCGTTCATCCGCTTGTAGCGCGGGCTCAGCTCGGGGAGCAGGTGGAGGTCGGTGTTGAGCGAGGCGAGCAGCTCGACGGAGGCGCCGGCCAGCCGCTCCGAGGTGGAGAGGGTGCTGCGCAGGTCGTCGATGGCGGCGAGGGCGTCCTTGATGCCGTACTCGTGCTGGAGGTTGAGGACGTCCCAGGTGACCTGCGGGGTGACGTTGGGGTTGCCGTCGCGGTCGCCGCCGATCCAGGTGCCGAAGGTGAGCGGGCGCACGCCCTCGGGCAGCTCCAGGCCGACCCGGGCGAGCTCCTCGTGCAGCTCCTCCAGGACCTGCGGGACGGCGTCGCGGTAGAGCTCGTCGAGGTAGTAGACGGCGTTGCGGGCCTCGTCGGTGGGCTCCGGGCGGGCGATGCGCAGCTCGTCGGTCTGCCAGAGCAGGTCGATGACCTCGGCGAGGCGGCGGTCGGCCTGGCGGCGGGCGGAGGAGGTCCGCGCGGGGTCGGCCTGGGAGAGGCCGGCGGCGATCTCCTCGCGGTGGATGCGGTCGAGCAGCTCGCCGATCCGGCGGAGCTTGTTGAGGACGCTGCGGCGGGCCGCCTCGGTCGGGTGCGCGGTGAAGACCGGGCGGACGGCGAGGTGGGCCAGGGTGTCGCGGAGGTGCTTGGGGTCGGCGTCGGCCAGCTGGTCGGCGGTCTGCGCGAGCAGCGAGCCCTCGCGGGCGCGGCGGGTGGCGAACTCGCGGCCGCGGTGCACCTGCTCGGTGACGTTGGCGAGGTGGAAGTAGGTGGAGAAGGCGCGCACCAGCTTGGCGGCCGTCTCCAGGTCGATGTCGGAGAGCAGTTCGGCGGTGGCCTCGCCGTTGGTACGGCTGAGCAGTCGGACCTGTTCGACCAGGCCCAGCAGCTGGGGGCCTTCCTGGCGGACCAGCGTCTCGCCGAGCAGGTCGCCGAGGCGACGGATGTCCGCGCGCAATGCGGCGTTGTCGGCGACCACGGGGGTCGGGTTGTCCGCCTGGCTGGGGACCGGAGCGGTCACGGCTGGCTCCCTCGGGGTGGTGGGGTGTTCGGCAACGGCTCATCGTCACAGGGCCGCCGCGCGTGTGGCGGGTGTGACGCGTGCGGACCGCGCTGTCCGACGCGACCAGCATAGGTGTCGGCCGGGGCGCTGTCCGCGAAGTGGCCGGATGGCGGACAGGCATGCCCCGGGACCGTATGTGGTCTGGACCACTTTGAGGGGCGGGGGGCGGCGGCGCGGATTTCCGGCGCGACCCGGTGGGGCCGGGCCGGGGGCGCGCCGTAGTCTGTGGGGCATGAGCAAGTCGCCTGGGGAGCGCGAGCGGGACCGGTCGTCGATCTTGTGGTGGCCGCGGCGGCGCAGCGCCCTCCTGGACGCCGGGCTCGCCGCCCTGGCCGCACTGGAGTGCGCGGCCAGCTCGATCGCCTACATCGGCGGCCGGGTCCACCTCGGCGCGACGGCCCAGATCGTGGTCGGGATGTTCGCCGCGCTGGCCGGCGCCACCCTGGTGGTGCGCCGGCGCTGGCCGGCCGTCCCGGTGGTGGTCGCGCTGCTCGCGATGCCGGCCGTGCCCAGCATGGTGCTGCTGCTGGTGGCGCTGTACACGCTGGCCGAGACCTGGGAGTGGCCCTCGCGCCGCCGGCGGGTGGTGGCGCTCTCCGCGCTCGCCTACGCCGAGACGGCCGGGGTGATCCTGATGTCGATGCTCAACCCCGGTGACGCGCCCGTCGACCAGCCGCCGTTCTGGGGCCAGCTGGTGCTGTCGCTGCTGGTGGCGGCCGGCGCGACCGCGGCGCCGGTGGTGACCGGTCTGTACGTCGGGGCCCGGCGGCGGCTGATCGATTCGCTCCAGGACCGCGCGCACGGCCTGGAGGCCGAACTGGACCTGCTGGCCGAGCAGGCCCGCGAGCGCGCCCGCCGGGCCAGGCTGGAGGAGCGCACCCGGATCGCCCGGGAGATGCACGACGTGGTGGCGCACCGGGTCTCGCTGATGGTGGTGCACGCCGGGGCGCTGGAGCGGATCGCGGCCAAGGACCCGGAGAAGGCGGCGCAGAGCGCCAAGCTGATGGGCGAGGTCGGCCGGCAGGCGCTGAACGAGCTGCGGGAGATCCTCGGCGTGCTGCGGATGTCCGACGAGCGCGCGCCGGAGCCGGACTCGCTGGCCGGGCTGCCGCGGCTGGTCGACCAGTCCCGGGCGGCCGGGATGGCCGTCACCCTGACCGTCAGCGGCAGCCGGCAGGAGTTCACCGGCGAGGCCGAGCGGACCGCGTACCGGGTGGTGCAGGAGGGGCTGACCAACGCGCACAAGCACGCCGGCGGCGCGCAGGTGTCGGTGCTGCTCGCCTACGCGCCGAACGGTGTGCGGGTCGGCGTGGTGAACGCCTGCCCCGGCGGCGAGCGGGCCGCCGCCGCGCTGCCCAGCGGCGGCAACGGGCTGGTCGGGATGCGCGAGCGGGTGGTCGCGCTCGGCGGCACCTTCTCGGCGGGGCCGGAGCGGGACGGCGGGTTCCGGGTCGAGGCGGTGCTGCCGTCCCGGCTGGCGGTCCGCCAGGACCGGCTGGCCTAGGGTCCGTCGCTCAGCCGCCGTCGGCGGTGCGCAGCCGTTCCGGGACGGTGCCCAGGACCAGCGCCGTGATCGCCTGGTCGACGCCGTGGCCGAGGAACCACTCGCCGGTGTGGTCCAGGCTGAAGACCCGGCCCTCCTCGTCGATCGCCAGCAGCGCCTGCCCGTACGCCTCCTCGCCCAGCGAGGCGATCCGGGTGCCCAGGGCGCGGCCCAGGTCGGCCAGGGTGCGCGGCTGGTGCAGCCCGCACAGCGGGTCGATCAGGAACGGCGTGCGGGCCAGCTGCCGGCCGGGCCCGGCCAGGTCGAAGGCGAGGCCGCCGAACTCGGCCCAGGCCTCCACCGCGGCCGGGAACACCGCGTGCTGGACGCCGGCCGGGCTGCCGTACCCGACCAGGGCGTCGGCCCACTCCTCGGCCTGCCGGATCTGCCAGCGTCCGGGGTGCCAGCCGGCCGCCTTGAGCTCGGCGGCGACGTCGGCCGGGAAGCGCGGGCGGGTCCGCAGCGCGGGACCGCCGGACGCGGTCGGGGTCGGAGAGGGGGCGGGCGGGTTCAGGACGGGCTCCGGTGGCTCGGGGACGGGGGACGGGCGGTGCGCCGCGCGGGGGCGGCCGCCCGGCGGACCGGTCAGCCGGCGGCGGGCGGGCCGACCATGACGCTCTGGACGGTGAAGTGCTCCAGCAGCGGCGCGCAGGACCGGCACGGCGGCGCGTGGGTGCCGTGCGCGGGATCGTGTTCCTCGCGGATCCGCACGGTGGTCAGCCGCGCGCCCTTGAGCGCCTTGCGCGCCTCGTGCAGGCTCATCGGCTTGCGGGCGGCGCGCTTGGAGCGCCGGCCGTCCACCGTGGTCAGGTAGCGGGAGAGCAGCGCCGCCTCCGGGCAGCGGCCGGTGAAGCGCTCGCGGTGCTCCGGCGGCAGCGCCGCGAGGAAGTCGCCGACCAGCGGGTGCAGCACGGGGTCGCGGTCCGACTTGTCGCCGGCCAGGGTGTGCACCTCGCCGCCCTTCAGCGACAGCGCGGCGGCGACGGCGGGCAGCAGGCTGTCGCGGTGGTGGCGCAGCACCGGCGGTCCGGCCGGTTCCCCGGTGGTCATGGCGCCGCCCTCCTCGTCGTCCCGCTCGTCGTCCGTCCGTCCGTCCCGCCTCCCGCCCGGCCCTTCCGCCCGGCCCGGTGTGGCACGGCTGTCAGGGGCCAGCCTGTCAAACGACACTGACAACCGCACATCCGGGGGTCGGCGGGTGCGGTCGCCCTGCGGACGGGCACGCAACATTGGCCGGATCCGCACGGCATCATCACGACTCGTCCCCGGGTTTCCCGAATCCGCCCCCGGGCGGCCGCGGTGGCCGGTAGCGTTCCAGCAGCGAGCCAAGGGGTCGACCGGTCCGGTGGGGGAATCCGGGGAAACGACAACGCCGCTGCTCGCCACGGCCGTTGGGGCCGCCGGGGCCGGGGGGCCCTGACGCCTAGCAAGGGGGGTCTTGCGATGACGGAGACGGAAACCGCCAACGAGGCACCGGGCGAGCACGTGCCCACACCGGGCACACCGCCACCGCCCGCGCCCGCGCACCGGATCGGGATCGCGGTGGTCGGGGCCGGCTACTGGGGCCCGAACCTGGTCCGCAACGCGCAGCAGACACCGGCGCTGCGCCTGCACTGGCTCTGCGACCTGGACGAGGCGAAGTCCCGCCGGGTGCTCGGCGAGTACAGCACCGTCCGCGCCACCACCTCCTTCGAGGAGGTGCTGGCCGACGAACGGGTCACCGCGGTCGCGGTGGCCACCCCGGCCGCCGCGCACCACCGGCTGGTCCGGGCCGCGCTGGAGGCCGGCAAGCACGTCCTGGTGGAGAAGCCGATCACCACCTCCGCCGCGGAGGCCGCCGAACTGGTGGCGCTCGCCGAGGAGCGCGGGCTGGTGCTGATGTGCGACCACACCTTCTGCTACACCCCGGTGGTGCGCCGGATCCGCGAACTGGTGCACGGCGGGGAGATCGGCGACGTCCAGTTCTTCGACTCGGTGCGGATCAACCTCGGGCTGGTCCAGCCGGACGTCGACGTGCTCTGGGACCTCGCCCCGCACGACCTGTCGATCCTGGACTTCGTGCTGCCGCCGGGCGTCGAACCCGTCGGCGTCTCCGCCCAGGCGGCCGACCCGATCGGCGCCGGCCGGGCCTGCGTCGCGTACCTGACCGTCCGGCTGAGCAACGGCGCGCTGGCGCACTGCCACGTCAACTGGCTCTCGCCGACCAAGGTCCGCACCACGATGATCGGCGGCTCGCGGCGCACCCTGGTCTGGGACGACCTCAACCCGCAGGCCCGGCTCGCGGTGCACGACCGCGGAGTGGACCTCACCCCGCCCGACGAGCTGACCGACGCGATCCGCCACCGGGCGCTGATCTCCTACCGGGTCGGCTCGATGGTCGCCCCCGCCCTGGTCGAGCAGGAGGCGCTGCGCAACGTGATGGCCGAGTTCGCCGCCGCCATCACCGAGGGCCGCGCCCCGCTCACCGACGGCCGGGCCGGCCTGCGGGTGCTCCAGCTGCTGGAGGCGGCCTCGCTCAGCCTCGAACTCGGCGGTGCCACCGTCCCGGTGGGCATCGGCCTCGACTCCGCACTGTCCGAAGCTCAGGAAAGGGCCGCCACGCGGTGAACGCTGTACAGATCGAGGGCTCCCGCTGCCTGGTCACCGGTGGGGCCGGCACCATCGGCTCCACCGTGGTCGACCAGCTCATCGAGGCCGGCGCCCGCGAGGTGGTCGTGCTCGACAACTTCGTCCGCGGCCGGATGGCCAACCTCGGCTACGCCCAGGAGATCGCCGCCCCCGGGCGGCTGCGGGTGGTGGACGGCGACATCCGCGACCGCGCGCTGCTGCGCCGGCTGCTCGAACCGGGCACCGACCTGCTGTTCC
The DNA here is from genome assembly GCF_039527695.1 of Kitasatospora putterlickiae. Classification (NCBI taxonomy): domain Bacteria; kingdom Bacillati; phylum Actinomycetota; class Actinomycetes; order Kitasatosporales; family Streptomycetaceae; genus Kitasatospora; species Kitasatospora putterlickiae. The sequence continues at coordinate 4,802 of NZ_BAAAKJ010000523.1, read as the reverse complement.
ACCTGGCCGCGATCCGCATCACCCAGTGCGCCGGCGAGCCCCGGCTGGCGCTGGAGGTCATGGTGGACGGCACCTTCGACGTGGTCGAGGCCGCCGCCGAGGTCGGCGTCGGCAAGGTGGTCGCCTCCTCCACCGCCTCCGTCTACGGCCTCGCCGAGGTCTTCCCGACGCCCGAGAACCACCACCCGTACAACAACGACACCCTGTACGGGGCGGCCAAGGTCTTCAACGAGGGCCTGCTGCGCTCCTTCCACGCCATGGCCGGCCTGGACTACGTCGCGCTGCGCTACTTCAACGTGTACGGGCCCCGGATGGACGTGCACGGCCGGTACACCGAGGTGTTCATCCGCTGGATGGAGCGGATAGCCGCCGGGCAGCCACCGCTGATCTTCGGTGACGGTGCCCAGACGATGGACTTCGTCTACACCGAGGACATCGCCCGGGCCAACCTGCTGGCCGCCGCCGCGCCCGTCACCGACCGCGTCTACAACATCGCCAGCGCGAGCGAGGTCTCGCTGCGCGGCCTGGCGGACGCGCTGCTCGCCGCGATGGACCGCGCCGACCTGGACGTCGAGCACGGCCCGGCCCGGGGCACCGCCGGCGGCGTGGTCCGGCGGCTCGCGGACATCGCCGCCGCCGAGCGCGACCTCGGGTGGAAGCCCGAGCTGGGCCTCGACGAGGGCCTGCGCCGGCTGGTCGCCTGGTGGCGCGAGCAGTAGCCCCGCCGCCTCCCCGTCCCCGACCACCGCTGAGCCACGTTCGGAGCGCGCCTGTGTCCAGCACCACCGTCCCGTCCGACATCCCGGTCATGGTGCCCTGGCTCGGTGAGGAGGAGGCCGAGGCCGCCGCCGAGGCGGTCCGCTCCGGCTGGGTGGCCCAGGGCCCCCGGGTCGCCGCGTTCGAGCGGGCCTTCGCCGGGCACCTCGGCGTCGAGCACGCCGTCGCGGTCTCCTCCTGCACCACCGCGCTGCACCTGGCGCTGATCGGCGCGGGCGTCGGGCCGGGCGACGAGGTGGTGGTCCCCTCGCTCTCCTTCATCGCCACCGCCAACGCCGTCACCTACGTCGGCGCGGTGCCGGTCTTCGCGGACGTCGACCCGGCCACCGGCAACCTCACCGCCGCCACCGTCGAGCCGCTGCTCACCGCGCGGACCAGGGCGGTGATCGCGGTCGACCAGGGCGGGGTGCCGGTCGACCTGGACGGCGTCCGGGCCACCGTCGCCCCGCGCGGCGTCACCGTCGTCGAGGACGCCGCCTGCGGGGCCGGCTCGGTGTACCGGGGCCGGCCGGCCGGCGCGGGCGCCGACCTCGCCGCGTACTCCTTCCACCCGCGCAAGCTGCTGACCACCGGCGAGGGCGGCATGGTCACCTGTCGGGACGGCGAACTCGCCGCCCGGCTACGGCGGTTGCGCGAGCACGGGATGAGCGTCTCGGCGGCCGACCGGCACGCGTCGGCGGGCGGCGCGAACCTGCTGGAGACGTACGACGAGATCGGCTTCAACCACCGGATGACCGACATCCAGGCCGCCGTCGGCCTGGTGCAGCTGCGGAAGCTGCCCGCGATGGTCGCCCGGCGGCGCGAACTCGCCGCCCGCTACCGGGAACTGCTGGCCGGCACCGGCCTGCGGATGGTCGACGACCCGGAGCACGGCACCACCAACTACCAGTCCTGCTGGGTGCTGCCGCCGGACGGCGCCCCCGATCGCGCCGAACTGCTGACCCGGCTCGCCGGGGCCGGCGTCTCGGCCCGGCGCGGCATCATGGCCGCCCACCTGGAGGCCCCGTACAAGGGGACCGCCCGGGTGCCGCTGCCCGCCACCGAACTGCTCACCCGGCGCTCGCTGATCCTGCCGCTGTTCCACGCGCTGACCGAGCCGCAGCAGGACCGGGTGGTGGCCGCCCTGCGGGCCGCGCTCGGCTGATCCTCGGCCGGTCGTCACCGCGAAACCGCGAAACCCGTTCGTCCGCTCGCCATGCCCACCGACCGGCCCAGGGGAGACCACAGGATGACCACCGACCAGCCCGTCCCGCTCGTCGACCTCGCGGCCGCGCACGCCGAGATCGAGGCGGAGGTCAGGGCCGGCTTCGACCGGGTGCTCGCCGGCGGCGGCTACGTCAAGGGGCCGGAGGTGACCGGCTTCGAGGAGGAGTACGCGGCCTTCTCCGACGCCCGCCACTGCGTCGGCGCGGCCAACGGCACCGACGCCCTGGAACTGGCCCTGCGCGCCCTCGGCCTGCCGCCCGGCGGCGGGGTGGTGCTGCCCGCCAACACCTTCGTCGCCACCGCCGAGGCCGTCCAGCGGGCCGGTCTGCGCCCGGTGCTGGTCGACGCCGACCCCGACCACCTCCTGATCGACCCGGCCCGGGTCGCCGAGGTGCTCGCGGACGCCGTCGCGCTGCTGCCGGTCCACCTGTGCGGCCAGCTGGCCCCGATGGCGGCGCTGCTCGACCTGGCCGACGGGCGCCCGGTGGTGGAGGACGCCGCGCAGTCCCAGGGCGCCCGCCAGCACGGCCGGGCCCGGTACGGCCGGATCTCCGCCACCAGCTTCTACCCCGGCAAGAACCTCGGCGCGTACGGCGACGCGGGCGCCGTCGTCACCGACGACGACGACCTGGCGGCCGCCGTGCGGCTGATCGGCGACCACGGCTCGGCGCGCAAGTACGTGCACGAGCGGTTCGGCTTCAACTCCCGGATGGACGCGCTGCAGGCCGTCGTGCTCCGCGCCAAGCTGCGCCGGCTGCCCGCCTGGAACGAGGCCCGGCGGGCCGCCGCCGCCCGCTACGACCGGCTGCTGGCCGGGCTGGACGGGATCGGCACCCCACGCACCGCGCCCGGCAACGAGCACGTCTGGCACCTCTACGCGGTCCGGGTCCGCGCGGGCCGCGAGCGGCGGGACGCCCTGCTCGCCGCGCTGAACGCGGCCGGGATCGGCGCCGGCGTGCACTACCCGGTGCCGGTCCACCTGCAGCCGGCGTTCCGGCACCTCGGGCACGGCGAAGGCGCGTTCCCGGTCGCCGAGCGGGCCGCGGGGGAGCTGCTGACGCTGCCGCTGTACCCGCAGATCACCGGCGCGCAGCAGGAGCGGGTGGTGGAGGCGCTGGCCAAGGCCCTGGCGGCCTGAGCCGCCGCACGCACCGGCCACCCGCCGGCCGCGCACCCGCCGCGCACCCGCCGCCCACTGGTCACGCACCGGCGCGGCGGCCGGGGGACCGGGCCGGGGGCGCACCCCCTACGCTTGTTGCCGACAAGCGCACCGAGAACATGCAGCAGCCAGTGGGGGCTCCCAGATGACGACAGGTCGGCCCGGCGTCGCCGCCGCACCGAACGCGGCGTACGCAGGTCAGGTGGTGCAGTTCCCGGACCCGGTCCGCGCGGAGCGGCACCCCGCCGGGGTCCGGGTGGACGAGCACGGCTACCCGGACTTCGGTCCCTACGCCGCCGCGGCGGCCGAGGTCGCCGACCCGCCGGCCGGCTTCGGCGTCGACGAGCTGCGGCTGACCGACTACGTCTCGGCCAACGTCGCGCTGTTCACCCAGGGCCACCCGCTCTGGGCCGATCTGGAGACCGCCGTCGCCACCCCGCCCGGCTGGACCTGGCACCACGCGGTCGGCCGCGCCGCGCCCGGCTGGCGGCGGATGGAACTGGTCCCGGTCGAGGTCAAGGCGCTGCTGCGGCACCACGGCGGCCTGGCCACCTCCTCCGCCGACCACGGGCGCCGCGGCACCCGGCCGCTGCAGGAGAAGCGGCCGGTGCACTTCTCGCTCGCCAAGGACGGCGGTGACCCGATCGGCGTCTCCGAGGACCTCGTGCAGCGCGCAGAGGAGCGGCTGGGCTACCGGCTGCCCGGCGCCTACCGGACCTTCCTCAAGCTCGGCGGCGGCCGCGCCCCGGTCGGGGTGGCGCTCGACCAGGAGCTCGGGATGCTGCTCGACCAGCCGTTCCTGACGCTCACCGAGGAGTACGGCACCGAGGACGTCGTCTACGCCAACAAGTGCCTGCGCGACCACCTCACCAAGGACTACCTGGGCATCGGCTACGCCCAGGGCGGCATCGTGGCGCTCAAGGTGCGCGGCGAGCGGACCGGGTCGGTCTGGTTCTGCCTCTACGACGACGCCCGCGACTCCGGGGCGCCCGAGGCCGCCGAGGACCGGGTCGAGCGGCTGCTGCTGCCCTGCGGGGAGGACTTCGACGCCTTCCTGCTGCGGCTGGCGGGAAGCCCGGCGGAGCTGGAGACGGTCGCCGGGCTGATGGTGGACGGCGGCTTCGCCCGCGCCGTCCCGGTGGGCTGACGTGGCGTCCGCGGTGGTCGCGGTGGTCGCGGTGGTTGCCGAGGGCGTGGAACGAGCGGGGACGATGGGGACAGGGGTGAACCGGGCGTGGTGACGTACGCGCAGGCGCAGGAGCTCGCCGAGGAGTGGATCAACGGCGGGGTGCCGCGGGAGCGGCAGCGCGAGGTGCGGGTCCGGGAGTTCGACCTGGGCTTCGTCTGCTGGGCGGTGCAGCCCGCCGGCGACGCCGAGGGGGAGGCCCGGCTGGTGATCGCCCGGGACTCCGGCGCGAGCACGCTCTGGCCCGCGCTGCCCGTCAACGAGGTGGTCAGGCAGTACGAGGAGGCCTACGGGCGGCCGGTCGCGGCCAATCCGGCCGGTGCGGCGCGGCCCGCGCCGGGGCCGGTCGAGGCGACCTCCTTCCTGCTCAGCCCGCCGCAGTGGCTGCAGGAGGCCGGCGAGGCGGCGCTGGCCGCGGAGGCGGAGCGGCTGGGGACGGGTACGGGGTCGGGGTCGGGGTCGGGGCCGGGGCCG
>NZ_BAAAKJ010000522.1:0-14405 GCF_039527695.1 Kitasatospora putterlickiae | reverse complement strand
CGGCGATGGGAGAGCGCCGGGGACGGGGCGCCGTACGGCCGCGACTCGGCGCCGCCGGGTCAGATGGTCGACGCGTCGATGACGAAGCGGTAGCGCACATCGCTGCGCAGCACACGCTCGTACGCCTCGTTGATCCGGTCGGCCCCGATCAGCTCGATCTCCGCGCCGATCCCGTGCTCGGCGCAGAAGTCCAGCATCTCCTGGGTCTCCGGAAGCCCGCCGATCATCGAGCCGGCGAGCGAGCGGCGCCCGGTGAGCAGCGCGTGCGCGTTGACGCCGACCGGCTTCTCCGGCGCGCCGAGCTGGACCAGCGTGCCGTCGGTCCGCAGCAGCCCGAGGTAGGCGGTGAGGTCCAGGTCGGCCGAGACGGTGTTGACGACGAGGTCGAAGTGGCCCGCCAGCTCCGTGAACGTCGCCGGGTCGGAGGTGGCCCGGTAGTCGTGGGCGCCGAGCCGCAGCCCGTCCTCGCGCTTGCGCAGCGACTGGCTGAGCACGGTGACCTCGGCTCCCTTGGCCCGGGCGATCTTCACCCCCAGGTGACCCAGCCCGCCGAGGCCGACGACGGCGACCTTGCGGCCCGGCCCGGCGCCCCAGCGGGTGAGCGGGGAGTACACCGTGACGCCCGCGCACAGCAGCGGCGCGGCCGTGTCCAGCGCCAGCGCGTCGGGGATGCGCAGGGCGTACCGCTCGTCGACCACCAGCTGCCGGGCGTACCCGCCGTACGTCGGCGCGCCGTCCCGCCCGCGGTCGTTGTAGGTGAAGACGACGCCGCCCTCGCCCGTGCAGTACTGCTGCAGCCCGGCGCGGCAGTTGTCGCACTCCCGGCAGGAGTCGACGAAGCAGCCGACGCCGACCCGGTCGCCGGCCGACCAGCGGGTGACCCCGGCGCCGACCGCCGCGACCACCCCGGCGATCTCGTGGCCCGGGACCATCGGGAAGATGCCCGCGCCCCACTCCTCGCCGACCTGGTGGATGTCCGAGTGGCAGATGCCCGCGTAGTGGATGTCGATGAGGATGTCGTGGGCGCCGAGCGCCCGGCGTGGCACGGTGGTCCGCTCCAGCGGCGCCCCGGGGGCCGGGGCGGCGTAGGCCGCGATCCGGCCGGCGTCCGCCGCCGCGGTGGTCGTGACGGTGTCGGTGGTCGTCGTGTTCGTCATGCCTCAAGACTCGGCGCGCCGCGCACGGCCAACCAGGCCAGTGGTCTTCGTACGTTTCCCGTTCCTACCACGGGTGGTATCACCCTCCACGCCGCCGCGCCCCCGGGCGCGGGCCCATACTGGCTGGCATGGACCAGCGCACCGAGCTCAGCGAATTCCTGCGGTCCCGCCGGGCGCGGCTGCGGCCCGCCGACGTCGGGCTGCCCGACTACGGGGGCCGGCGGCGGGTGCCCGGGCTGCGGCGCGAGGAACTGGCGCAACTGGCCGGGGTGAGCACGGCGTACTACGTGCGGCTGGAGCAGGGGCACGGGGAGAACGTCTCGACGGCCGTCCTGGACGCGATCGCCCGCGCCCTGCGCCTCGACGCCGCCGAGCGCGAGCACCTGCTCCGGATCACCAGGCCGGCCCGCCGTGCCGCGGGACGGGCCCGCGCGGCGCGCCCGCAGCAGGTGCGGCCCGAACTGCAGCGGTTCCTGGACGCGATGGACGGTGTCCCGGCGTACGTGCTCGGCCGGCGGCTCGACGTGATCGCCTGGAACCGCCTCGGCAACGCCCTGATCGGCGACATCGCCGCGCTGCCGCCGGAGCAGCGCAACCTGGCCTGGCTGGTCTTCCTCGACGAGACGGCTCGCGAGCTGTTCGTGGACTGGGAGGGCAAGGCGACCGACCTGGTGGGGATGCTCCGGCTGGACGCGGGCCGGGACCCGGACGACCCCCGGCTCGCCGCGCTGATCGGCGAGCTGTCGGTCAAGAGCGAGGACTTCCGCCGGCTGTGGGCGGCGCACAACGTCCAGGACAAGGGCCACGGCGTCAAGGAGCTGAGCCACCCGGTGGTCGGCCGGCTGTCCCTCCGCTACGAGACCTTCCGCCCGGCCGGTGACCCGGACCAGGTGCTGGTCGCCTACCACGCCGACCCGGGCTCCTCCTCGGCGGAGTCGCTGCGCCTGCTGGCCAGCTGGACGGCGGCGGAGCCCGGAGCGGTGCGGGAAACGGCCGCCGAAGCGGTAGCGGAGACGGCAGGGGAAACGCGGTCGTCGACAGGCCGCTAGTCCTCTTCACCGGGCGTGACCTGGTCCGATGGTCCCGGGTGCACCGGGACCGCCGGCCCTGTCCGGACCCCCGCACGCGGCCGTTTACTGGACCTGCGCCGGTCCTGGCCACCCCCTGCCCGAAACCGGCCCGGCACCCGTCCGAACGGTGAACACCGGTGGTCCGGCGGGTGGCTGACGGGTGATTAGGCTGCGGCCCATGGACCTGGACACCACCAGCAGCACCGCCGAGTACGACCGGTTGATCGCACGCCACCACGCCATGCGCCTGCGCCGGCAGATCCTGGCGCCGGCGCCGGCCTTCGCGGCGGCGCCCGGTGACGGGGCCCACGGCCGGACCGGCGACCGGACCCACGACGATTCCTACGGCGGGACCTGCGACGGGGCGCGGGACGCCGCCGCCGACCAGCGGCTGATCCTCGGCGCCCTCGGGCTGGTCACCCCGTTCGCCGACCTCATCGACCACCTCTACGCGTTCATGTTCCGCCGCCGCCCCTTCCTGCGCGCGCTGTTCCCGGAGTCCATGGAGTTCCAGCAGGTCCACCTGGAGCGGATGTTCGAGTACCTGATCGAGCACCTGGACCAGCCCGGCCGGCTCTCCGCCACGCTCGCCCAGCTCGGCCGCGACCACCGCAAGCTGGGTGTCCGCCCGGTCCACTACGAGGCCTTCGAGGAGGCGCTCCGCGAGGCGATCCGGCTGCGGGCCGGCGCCCGCTGGACCGTCGAGCTGGAGGGCGCCTGGGTGCGGATGCTGCGCTTCGGCGTCCGGTCGATGGTGGCGGGCGCCGAGTCGGCGCTCACCGAACCACCGTACTGGCACGCCACCGTCGTCGGCCACGAGCGCCGCCGCGCCGACCTCGCGGTGGTCCGGGTGCGCACCGGCGAGCCGTACCCGTACCGCGCCGGACAGTACGGGACGGTCGAGCACCCGCTGCTGCCGCACACCTGGCGCCAGTACTCGATGGGCTGCGCGCCGCGCGCCGACAACGAGCTGGAGTTCCACGTCCGCCGCACCGGGCCGGGCGGGGTGAGCGAGGCACTGGTCGAGCACACCGCCGTCGGCGAGCGGCTGCGGCTCGGCCCGCCGCGCGGCACGCTGATGCCGGAGGACGACACCCGGGACCTCCTGCTGGTGGCCGGAGGCACCGGGCTCGCCCCGATGAAGGCGATCGTCGAGGAGCTGGTGGAGCACCGGCCGCGCGGGCGCCGGGTCCACCTGTTCGTCGGGGCGCGGGCCCGGGCCGACCTCTACGACTGGCCGGCCCTCGCCGAACTCGGCGGCCGCAAGCCCTGGCTGGAGCTGATCCCGGTCGCGGACGACGCCGCCGCCGGCCCGCGCGGCCGGCTGGCCGAGGCGGTCAGCCGGGCCGGCGACTGGTCCGAGCACCTGGCCTGCGTCAGCGGCCCGGCGGGCCTGGTCGACGAGGTCCGCACCCGGCTGGCCGCCTCCGGCCTGCCGCCCACCCGGATCCACCACGACCCGGTGCTCGCCCGCCTCTGAGCCCCGGCGGCTACCGGTAGCAGTACGAGTCCGAGGAGGCGTCCCCGCCCGCCAGGTGCGTCTGGTGCACCCGCAGTCCCTGGAACTCCTCCCCGTGCGGGAAGAACCGCGGGTCCACGGTGAGCCCGCCGCGCTCCGGGTCGGCGTCCAGCTTGACGATCCACGGCTCGATGCCGCCGGGGTAGAACTGGTCGTCCCACGACCCGTACAGCGAGTTGGTGAGGTAGAGCCGCCGCCCGTCCCGGCTGATCTCGACCATCTGCGGCGCGCCGCTCAACGGGCGGTCCGGCTCGGCCGGGTGCGGCGTGCGGGCGGTCACCCCGCCGAGCCGCACCGACCCGGTGAGGCGGGGGTGGAACGGGTCCGCCACGTCGTACTGCAGCAGCTCGCCGGTGCCCCAGGCGGAGACGTACAGCCAGCGGTCGTCGACCGACAGGTTGATGTCGGTGACCAGCGGCGGCACGGCGCCGAACGGCTGCAGCACGGGCGGCAGGTCCTCGGCCTTCGCCGGCTCGGCGGGGATCTCGATCACCTTGCGCGCGGTGAACGCCTCGCCGTCCCGGTACCAGAGCCAGACCGAGGCCGAGAGGTCCTCCACATTGGTGACCACCCCGGCGAACCCCCACTCCGCCTGCGGGTCGTGGGCCGGGCGCAGCTCCAGCACCATCTGGTACTGGTCGCCCAGGTCGATCCGCTGCAGGTGCCGCCCCGAGTCCAGCTCCCAGAAGTGCAGCGCGTGCCCGTACTTGCGGCCGAGCAGCAACTCCGGCACCACGCCGTCCTCGACCATCCACGGCGTGCCCCACTCGCTGGTGACGCCCACGTTGGTGCCCAGGTGCCACCACACGTCGTAGGAGAAGTTCTGCGGGCCGCGCTCGGTCTCCCAGGGGCGCAGCACGTCGAAGGTGGTGTGGTCGAGCAGGGCGACCCCGCCGGGGCCGTCGCCGCCGGCCGCCGCGCCCAGGCAGGACAGGAAGACGCCGTCCGGGCCGCAGTGCAGGGTGTGCGGGCGCGAGTACCCGGCTCTGGCCGCCAGCTCCTCCGCCGCCACCGTCTTGACCAGTCTCGGGCGCACCGGGTCGGGGCGGGTGTCCAGGACGTGCAGCCGCGAGGAGCGCAGGCCCGGCAGCAGCAGGTAGCGCCGCTCGGCGTCGTGGTGGCCGGCGTGCGCGAGCGCGCTGGAGCAGGCGTTCCAGCCGAAGTGGTGCAGCTCGTCGCCCACCCCGGGCATGTCGGTGAGGTTGAGCACGCGCCCGTAGCTCGGCGACGCCGGGTCGGTGTCGACGGTGATCAGCGCGTCCGGCCGCTGGGCCGACCGGTCGAAGCCCGCCACGTAGGCGAGCTTCTCCGGCGGCGCGGCGATCGCCTCGGCGGGCGTGCGGTACAGGGAGGGATCGCTGTGGCCGGGCTGCCGGTCGTGCTGCGGGCCGTGTCCGTGCGGCATGCTGGCTCCTCAACTCGCCTGTTCGGCAAGGGAAGTGACAGGGGCCCGGGTAGCCTTCCACAGACTCGCGGGCGCACAGCAGGCGCACGGGGAGCGGGCGGGGGGCCGGGGGCGGCGCACCCCCGGCCCCCCGAGGGCGTGTCGGGCGGCTCAGCGCACGGCGAGCGGGAAGTACGCCCCGAGCCATCGGTCGAGTTCGGCGAACACCTGGGTACGGGCGGTCTCGCCGGACAGCACGAGGTCGTGCATGCCGCCCTTGATCCGGACGATCGTCACGTGCCGGCCCAGGCGGGGGCCGGCGGCGGCGATGTCGTCGGCGCGCAGGACGGCGTCCGCGTGGTGCAGGGCGGCGTGCCAGCGGGTCGTGGAGATGGAGGCGGTGGAGGCCATCAGCAGCACCGGCACGTCGATCCCGAGCCCGCGCCGCAGCTCCCGGTGACCGCGCTGGACGGCGGCCAGCCAGCCCGCGAACAGCGGCACGCCCTCGGCCGGCTTGAGCTTCAGGTCGAAGTCCCACTCGCCGCGGAAGTCGCGGTGCAGGCTGTGCACGTAATGCGGGTTGAGGGCGGAGGGCAGCACCCGGGTGGGCGCGAGGCGGCCGATCGCGTCCAGCGCCGGGGCGCCGATCGCGCGCACGGCGGCGGCGGCCGGCATGGAGAGGAACGGGCTGTTGAGGAACAGCCCGTCGACCAGGCCCCGCCCGGCGCGGCGCCCGGCCCACAGCGCGGCGATCAGCCCGCCGGTGGAGTGGCCGTTGACCAGCAGCCGGGTGTGGCCGTCCCGCTCCCGGATGATCCGCACCGCCGCGTCCAGCTCCTCGTCGTACGTCGCGAGGTCGCGGACGAAGTTCGGCGAGTGGTGCGGGCGCAGCGACCGGCCGTACTTGCGCAGGTCGAGCGCGTAGAAGGAGAAGCCGGCGGCGGTGTAGTGGTCGGCCAGGTGGGTCTGGAACCAGTAGTCGTTGTAGCCGTGGATGTAGAGCACGGCCTGATCCGCGCCGGGGACCAGCCGGCGGACCAGGGTGGCCGAGACCTCGCCCTCCTCGTCGGGCCGCAGCGGCAGCTCGGCGGCCTGGTAGGGGGCGCCGAGGATGTCTTCGCGGAACTCCATGGCCACGTGCACCCGCTTTCTGCTCTGGGACGGGGATTCCCGGGGAATCCCGACGATACCGGCCGGTAGCCTCCGGCGTGACGGCGACTCGGGCCGGGCGCCTATGCTGCGGACATGTCCGAGACGCCCGATCCGTCCAGCCCGCCCGACGAACCCGTGCCGGTGGCGCGGCGCACCGACCTCGGGCAGGCGAAGCTGCTGCCCGACGTCGACCACGACGGCGGGTGGCTGCTGACCCTCGACGACACCCCGCAGTCCTACGTCGACCTCGGCGACCCGTCCCACCTGGAGTTCGAGTACGTCCAGCGCCTCGGTCACCTGGTCGACGCGCTCGGCGAGCCCGGCCGCCCGCTGGACGCCCTGCACCTGGGCGGCGGCGCGCTGACCGTGCCCCGCTACCTGGCCGCCACCCGCCCCGGCTCGCGCCAGCGCGTGGTGGAGGTGGACGGCCCGCTGCTCGACCTGGTCGAGCGGCACCTCCCGTGGCACGGGTCCGGCGTCGACATCACCGCCGAGGTCGGGGAAGCCCGCGCCGCCCTCGCGGTGACCGCCCGGTCCGCACCCGGATCGCTGGACCTCGTCGTCGCGGACGTCTTCCACGGCTCGCGCACCCCCGGGCACCTCACCTCGGTGGAGTTCCTACGACTGGCGGCGGCCGCGCTGCGCCCGGGCGGCTGCTACGCGGCGAACCTGGCCGACGGCCCGCCGCTCGCCTTCGCCCGCGCCCAGGCGGCGACGCTGCTCGCGGTCTTCCCGCAGGCCTGCCTGGTCGCCGAGGCGCCGGTGCTGCGCGGGCGGCGGTACGGCAACATCCTGCTGGTCGGCTCGGACGGGCCGCTGCCGGTCGAGGACCTGGCCCGCCGGCTGGCCTCGGACATCTTCCCGGCCCGGCTCACCGAGGGGACCGGCCTGGCCGCCTTCGCCGCCCGCACGCCGCCGGTCACCGACGCCACCGCCACCGACTCCCCGCCGCCGCCGGACGGCGCCTTCAGCATCGGCTGAGCGGTTGCGGCGCGCCGACGCCACGCACCCCGGTTCGCGCACGCCCCGGTGTCAGAATCGGCGGGTCCGCGCGGGGACACCCGCCACACCGTGGGGAAGCGAGCGGGAGATGAGCAGCGTGGAGCGTCCTGAGCTGGCGGCGGTGCCCGAGACGGCGCTGTGGACGCTCTGGCAGCGGGCCGTCGAGGCCCGTCGGCCGGATGCCGTGCTCCGCGACCCGAAGGCGGTGGACCTGGTCGAGCGGATCGACTACCCGTTCGCCGAGCGGTTCGGCACGAGTGGCCTCCAGTCCCACCTCCAGGCGCTCCGGGTGGGCTGCTTCGACCGCGAGGTGGCGGACTTCCTGGCCCGTGAGCCGCGCGGCACCGTGGTCTGTCTGGGGGAGGGCCTGGAGACGCAGTACTGGCGCGTCGACAACGGCCGCGCCCACTGGCTCTCCGTTGACCTCCCCGACATGGTGGCCCTGCGCGAGCGCGTGCTGCCGCCCGGCCCGCGCCGGCGCTGTCTGGCGGCCGACGCCACCGACCTGGGGTGGGCCGACGAGGTCGACCGTGACCGCGCGGTCCTGGTCACCGCGCAGGGCCTGTGCATGTACCTCCCCCCGGCCCGGGTGAAGGCCCTGATCGCGGGCTGTGCGGACCGGTTCCCCGGCGGCTCGATGGTCGTGGACGCCGTACCGCGCTGGTTCGCACGGCTCACCGTGAGCGGGAGGATGCGCACCGCCGCCTACCAGGTGCCCGTCATGCCGTGGGCGATGGACGCCGGCGAGCGCGACGGGCTCCGCACCGCGAGCCCGGCGGTGACGGCTGTCCGCGACGTCCGCCCGACGGGCGGACGCGGTCTCCTCGGGGCTCTCCTGCCCCTGGCCCTGACCGTCCCGCCGCTGGCCGCCCACCGTCCCTCGGTCACGGTCCTGAACTTCGCCGAAGGCCCGGACCGGGGCGCCGGGAGCCGGTAGGCGGCCAAGGGTCCGTGCCCAGGTGTGGCCGGATCGAGGCCGAATGTGCAGCGGACTCCCAGGTTCCTCTCCGAAACCTGAAAGAGATGCCCTCTAGCCTGAGTGTTCTTCGAACGAACTGCATCCGAGCGAAGGAGAGATTGGCATGTCCACATCGTTATCGGGGGTGCTCCCGTCGGGGATGCCGAGTGGCGATCAGGAGGTAGCGGGTGGCTCCGGGCGGCCGGCGCGCGGGTGGCGCGGGCTGCTGGCCGGCTCCGGGGAGGGGCCGCGCTGGGCACGGCCGGCGCTGTGGGCGCTGTTGCTGGTCACCGCGGTGCTCTACCTGTGGGGACTGGGCGCGTCGGGGAACGCCAACTCGTTCTACGCGGCGTCGACGTGGGCGGGAACCCGGAGTTGGAAGGCGCTGTTCTTCGCCTCGCTCGATCCCGGCAACGCGATCACGGTGGACAAACCCCCGGCGTCGCTGTGGGTGATGGCGCTCTCCGGGAGGATCTTCGGCTTCAGCAGTTGGAGCATGCTGGTGCCGCAGGCGCTGGAGGGGGTGCTCTCGGTCGCGCTGCTCCACTCGGCCGTGCGGCGCTGGTCCGGGCCGGTGGCCGGGCTGTTGGCCGGCTTCGTGCTGGCCGTCACGCCGGTGGCGGCACTGATGTTCCGGTTCAACAACCCGGACGCGATGCTGGTGCTGCTCATGATGCTGGCCTGCTGGGCCACGGTCCGGTCGGTCGAGGCCGGGCAGGCGCGCTGGGTGGTGCTCGCGGGCGCGGCGGTGGGCCTCGCCTTCCTGACGAAGATGCTGCAGGGCTATGTGATCGTCCCCGTGCTGGTGCTGGTCCATCTGTGGGCGGCGCCGGTCTCCCTGGCCAAGCGGTTGCGGAACATGCTCTGGGGCGCGCTGTCGGTCGCCGTCTCGACCGGCTGGTTCGTACTGGTGGCCGCGCTCTGGCCGGCCTCGTCCCGCCCGTTCATCGGTGGCTCGCGCAACAACAGCGAGTGGCAGTTGGCCCTCGGCTACAACGGGCTGGGCCGGATCTTCGGTGGTGACGGCAACCTGCCCGGCGGGGGTCCAGGCGGTGGGATGCCCGGTGGGGACGCCGGAATCACCCGGATGTTCAACCCGGGCTTCGGCGGGGAGGTCGCGTGGCTGCTGCCGAGCGCGCTGGTCGCCCTGGTCGCCCTGGTGGTCCTCACCTGGCGCGCGCCGCGCACCGACCGGGTGCGGGCTGCCGCGCTGCTGTGGGGCGGCTGGCTCGTGATCAACGGTGTGATCTTCAGCTTCATGAGCGGGATCATCCATCCCTACTACGCCGTGGCGCTCGCCCCGCCGATCGGGGCGCTGGTCGGCGTCGGCGCGTGCGAGATGTGGCGGCGGCGCGACGTCCCGTGGGCCCGGGTCGTACTGTCGCTGATGACGGCGGCGGCCGGAGCCTCGGCGTTCCTCCTCCTGGGCCGGGACTCGTCCTGGCTGCCGTGGCTGCGGTGGACGCTGCTGGTGGCGGCCGTCGTCGGGGCGGTGGCGCTGGTCGCGGCGGCGCGGGCGCGGCGTGCGGTGACGGTGACCGCGGTGGTGGCCTCGCTGGTCGGCGGTCTCGGCGGTTCCGCCGCGTGGGCGGTGGCCACCGCGTCCCAGCCGCACGGCGGCCCGATCCCGGTCTCGGGGCCGGACGGCGCGGGTGAGCCGGGCGGCCCCGGCCGGAGTACCGCCGGCCCCGCGCTGGTGCGGCTGCTGAAGGAGACGAACAACCGCTGGGCGGCGGCGACGGTCGGTGCCGGGCAGGCGGCGAGCCTGCAACTCGCCAGCCACAAGGCGGTCATGGCGATGGGCGGCTTCAGCGCGAGTGACAACTCGCCGACGCTGGAGCAGTTCAAGCGGTACGTCGCCAAGGGCGAGATCCACTACCTGGTCGCCGGAGGCCGGATGCCCGGCCGGGGTCCGGCCCCCGCGGTGCCCGCCGGACCCGACGGGGGGAGCGCGAGCGGGACTCCGGCCGCCCCCGGCGGTCCGGGTGACGGGCCGCAGCCGCCCGGTGCCGGTCCGACCGCCGTGCCCGGCGGGGGCGACGGCAACCAGATCGGCGAGATCGAGTCGTGGGTCGAGGAGAACTTCCAGAAGATCACCGTGGACACCAGGACGGTCTACGACCTCACCCGGCGGAAGAGCTGAGTTCGCGTCACCAAGCCCTGCCGCGAGACCCGCCGCGAGACCCGCCACCGCCGGATCGCCGAGGACGCCCCCCGCACCGCCACGACCGGCGACTCCGCCGTCCGGCCGTCCACCGCCCGTCCGCCGCCCGTCCGGGCGTCACCGGGGTCGAAGGACCGCCCGTCGGTGATCGCCCTGCGCTTCGCGGACCGCGCGGGCCGTACGGACCGCATGGACCACGGCGACCGCACCGGCCGCGCGCACGGCGCCGGCGGCGAGCCGGGCACCGGAACCGGGGACCTGCCCCGTACGTCCTAACCAGCGGTGATCGGCCGAGGGGACGGGCCGCCCGGCACGTTAGGCTGCATCCTCGGGGAGCGGCCTGGTGCCGCCATCGGACGACGTCGGGACCGGCGGACGGGCCGTGGGGACCTGATCGGGACCCGGACGGGCCGCCACGGATCCCGTCCTGCCACGGAGGTACTGGCCTTGCTGCACATCGACGCCTGGATCGAAGGCGTACCACCGGGCGCGGTGTACGCCCTGGTGGCTCTGATCATCGGACTGGAGTCGCTGGGGATCCCGCTCCCGGGGGAGATCGCCCTGGTCTCCGCCGCCCTGCTGTCCGCGCGCGGCGTGGTCAGCCCGGTCTGGGTGGCGGTCTGCGCGATCCTCGGCGCGATCATCGGCGACTCGATCGGCTACTCGATCGGCCGCAGGGGCGGCAAGCCGCTGTTCGAGAAGCTCGGGCGGAGGTTCCCCAAGCACTTCGGCCCCGGCCACCTGGCCACCGCCGAGCGCTCCTTCCAGAAGTGGGGCATGTGGGCGGTCTTCTTCGGCCGCTTCATCGCGCTGCTGCGCATCTTCGCCGGGCCGCTGGCCGGCGCGCTGAAGATGCCGTACTGGAAGTTCCTGATCGCCAACGTCTTCGGCGGCATCGTCTGGGCCGGCGGCACCACCCTGCTGGTCTACCAGGTGGGCAAGGTCGCCGAGCAGTGGCTGTCGAAGTTCTCCTGGATCGGCCTGCTGGTCGCCGCGGCGGGCGGCGCCCTCTCGGCGTGGCTGATGAAGCGCCGTGCGGCCAAGAACGCCCAGGCCCACGAGGCGGAGGACGCCGCCGCGCGGGACGGGGCCGCCGCCCCGACGGTCACCGCGCCCGCTGCGGACTGACCGGTCCGGACCCTCCCGGACCCTCCCTGGTCCACCCCTGGTCCGCCGGGTCCACCCGACCCGCCCGGACCGTCGCGAACGCCGCTGTCCGGACCACCTCCCGGCAGCGGCGTTCGCGTGGAGCGACACTTGAGCACGACCCGAGCACGACGGAGAAGTGAGAACAGCATGCGGATCGGACTCCTGGGCACCGGCCCCTGGGCACAGCGGGTGCACGCGCCCGTCCTGGCGGCGCACCCCGGCATCGAGTTCGCGGGCGTCTGGGGCCGGCGCCCCGAGGCGGCCGCCGAACTCGGCGGTCGGTACGGCGTCCCCGTCCACGCCGACCTGGACCGGCTGCTCGCCGACGTCGACGCCGTCTCCATCGCCGTGCCCCCGACCGTGCAGGCCGACCTCGCCGTTCGCGCCGCCGAGGCCGGCCGCCACCTGCTGCTCGACAAGCCCGTGGCGCTCACCGTGGCCGACGCCCGCCGGGTGGTCGAGGCGGCCGAGGCGCACCGCGTCGCCTCGGTGGTCTTCTTCACCCTCCGCTTCGGCGGCGAGCAGCTGCCCTGGATCGAGGAGCAGGCGGCCGTCGGCGGCTGGTTCACCGGCCGCTCGGACTGGTTCGGCTCGGTGTTCGCCCCCGACTCCACCAGCCCGTACGCGGCCTCGCCCTGGCGCGAGGAGAAGGGCGCGCTCTGGGACGTCGGCCCGCACGCGCTCTCCGTGCTGCTCCCGGTGATCGGCGACGCCACCTCCGTCACCGCCGTGGCCGGACCGCTGGACACCATCCACCTGGTGCTGCGCCACGTCGGCGGCGCCTCCAGCACCCTCGGGCTGAGCCTGACCACCCCGGTCGCCGGCGGCGGCACCGGGATGGAGTTGCGCGGCGAATCCGGCACCGTCCAGCTCCCGGCGCGCGGCGAGGGGCCGATCGCGGCCTTCCACCGCGCCCTGGACGCGCTGGCGACCGCCGCCCGCACGGGCGAGCCGCACCCGTGCTCGGCCGCCTTCGGCCTGCGCACCGTCGAGATCCTGGCCGCCGCCGAGCGCTCGCTGGCCACCGGGACCACCGTCGAGGTCTGAGCCGCCTCCGGTCCCCGGCCCGCCCGCCGTCAGCCGCGCAGCAGCAGGTCCGCGAACTCCCGCACCCGGTCCGCGGTGATGCCCTCGCGCTGCTCGACGGCGAGCGGGTGGTCGGTGGGCTCCAGCTCGATCAGCGGACGCAGGCCCACCGCCCGGGTACGGACATGGGTCTTGAGCAGCAGCGTGGACTCCGGGTAGACCGGCAGCTCGGTCGTCAGCCAGCCGAAGTACGGCGGCTCCTGCTCCCGCGCCGGGTCCTCCCACAGGTCGTGGACCCGGGCGAAGTTGGCCTCGCTCAGCGACACCCAGACGCCCCAGGAGAAGGGGTCGCCGCCGTCCAGCACCGGAATCTCGATCAGGCCGTGGACGTAGAAGTGACGGCCCTTGATCACGCACTGGTCGCCGGTGAGCTCGCTGTCCCGGCGCCGGGCGTAGCGCGGCTTCCAGTTCACCGGAGCCGGGGAGCCGTACGAGCGGGGCGGGCCGTCGTGCCGTCCGTCGCAGCAGGAGCAGGCGAACGCGTGTTCGGTGGTGGACATGGCGCAGAGCATAGGCGAGCCCGCGGCGCCCGCCGTCGGCGCCCCGTGCGAGGGTGGAGGGGTGAATCTGGAGGACCTCGTCCGGCTGCGCCGGGCCCGTGACGCGATGGACCGCGACTACGCGCGGCCGCTGGACGTGCCGGCACTGGCACGGGTGGCGCTGATGTCGCCCGGCCACTTCTCGCGATGCTTCCGGGCGGCGTTCGGGGAGACGCCGTACGGCTACCTCATGACCCGGCGGATCGAGCGGGCCAAGGCGCTGCTGCGGCGCGGAGACCTGTCGGTCACCGAGGTGTGCTTCGCGGTGGGCTGCACCTCGCTGGGGTCGTTCAGCACGCGGTTCACCGAACTGGTCGGGGAGAGCCCGAGCGCCTACCGGGCGCGCGGCCACGAGGGCGGCGCCGCGATCCCGGCGTGCTACGCCAAGCTCTACACGCGACCGGTCAGGAACAGCGGCCGGGAACGGACCGCTCGGGAGCGGACCGGTCAGGAACGGAGAAGCGCGACGCCCGCCCCACCAGTAGCGTGAGCCCCATGGACATCAAGCTCTCACAGTGCTTCATCGCCGTCGACGACCACGACAAGGCGCTCGGCTTCTACCGCGACGTCCTCGGCCTTGAGGTGCGCAACGACGTGGGTTTCGAGAACATGCGCTGGGTGACCGTCGGCGCCCCGTCGCAGCCGGACGTGGACATCGTGCTGGAGCCGCCGCTGGCGGACCCGAACGCCTCGCCGGCCGACCGGCAGGCGATGGCGGAGCTGCTGGCGAAGGGCCTGCTGCGGGCGGTCATCTTCGCCACCGAGGACTGCGACGCGACCTTCGAGCGGATCCGCGCGGCCGGCGGCGAGGTGCTCCAGGAGCCGATCGACCAGCCGTACGGCGTCCGCGACTGCGCCTTCCGCGACCCGGCCGGCAACATGCTGCGCTTCACCCAGCGCCGGGCCGGGTAGCGCCCCCTCGCCCCTCGCCGGGGCACGACACCTGCCCGCCGCCGTCCACCCCGACTCCGGGTCCGTGCCCCCGGCCGGGTCATACCCGGGTAGCACCCGGCGGGTTGGCTCTGCGGTATGACGCCCCCGCACCGTCCCGGCCCGTACCTTCGCCGTACGGGCCGACCGCGACGGGCGGTCGGCCGGCAGGCGGGAAACGGGGAGCTGGCGAGCATGCGCGAACGGGGCGCGGGGCAGGAAGCGCGGGGCCTGCGGGCCGTCCGGAGGGGCGTCGCGGTCGCCCTGGCGGCGACCACGGTGCTGGGAGCCGCCG
>NZ_BAAAKJ010000521.1:0-1774 GCF_039527695.1 Kitasatospora putterlickiae | reverse complement strand
GGGGACGCCAACACCCGCAACGTGCTGCTGTCCGCCCGCCCCGACGCGGCGGGCGCCGCCGCCCGGATCGGCGCCGTCCGCAGGGCCGCCCTGCCGGCCAGGGACCCGGCGCCGGCGAACGGCACCGCACCGAGTAAGGACACCGCACCGGGCAAGGACACCGCACCGGCCGAGGACGCCGCGGGCACCCGGCCCGCCACCGACCCCGCGTCCGACGTTTCCCCCGTCACCGAGAAGGACTCCTGATGAGCAGTGCCACCGACCGCGACCTCGACTGGCTGTTGGAGAACCTGCTGACCAACACCCCCGGCACCCGGCACGCCCTGGTGCTCTCCGCCGACGGCCTCAAGCTCTGCCACACCTCCGGCCTCGGCAACGACCAGGCCGACCAGCTCGCCGCCATCGCCTCGGGCCTGCAGAGCCTGGCGCACGGCGCCTCCATCGAGTTCGGCGACGGCACCGGCGGGGTGCGGCAGTCGATGACCGAGTTCCACGGCGGCGTGCTGTGCATCGTCGCGGCCGGCGAGGGCGCCCACCTCGCCGTGGTCACCGACGAGGACGCCGACGTGGGCGTGGTCGGCCACAACATGCACGGCCTGATCGAGCAGATCGGCGTCCACCTCAGCGCCCCGGCCCGGGAGGACGCCGCGGGTCCGGAGCCCCGGGCGGCCGACGGAAGCGCCCGGGCGTGAGCGGGGGCGGGGGGAGCACCGACGGGCGGCCGGTCATGCCGGGCCGGGACGACGACCCGGACCGCCTGTACACCATCACCAGAGGCCGCAGCCGGGCCCCGGAGAACGCGTTCGACCTGGTCACCCTGATCGTCGCCGAGCGGGAGCCGGCGTCGGGCACGCAGTCGGAGCACGTGCGCATCCTGCGGATGTGCGAGGCGCCGACCGCCGTGGTGGAGGTCGCCGCGGAGCTGGCGCTGCCGGTCTCGGTGGTGAAGATCCTCCTCGGCGACCTGCTGGAGGCCGGGTCGATCACCGCCCGCCACCCCCGGTTCGCGCCGACCAAGGCCCGCCTGCCCGATCTCGACACGCTGAAGCAGGTGCTGCATGGACTCCAACAGCTCTGAGGGCGCGGTCGCGCGTCCGAGCGGGCGGACTCCGCTGCGCCGGACCGCCGACAACGCGCTGAAGATCGTCGTGGTCGGCGGCTTCGGCGTGGGCAAGACCACCCTGGTCGGCGCGGTCAGCGAGATCCGTCCGCTGAACACCGAGGAGGTCATGACCAGGGCCGGTGAGGGGATCGACGACCCCACCGGAGCCTGGGGCAAGCGGTCGACCACGGTCGCCTTCGACTTCGGCCGGATCACGCTGTCCGCCAGCCAGGTGCTGTACCTGTTCGGCGCGCCGGGGCAGGAGCGGTTCTGGTTCCTCTGGGACCGGCTGTTCAGCGGCGCCCTGGGCGCGGTCGTGCTGGTGGACGCCCGGCGGCTGGAGGACTCCTGGTACGCCATCGACCGGCTGGAGCACCACGGCACCCCGTTCATCGTCGCCCGCAACAACTTCGGCGAGCCGACCCACACCCTGGAGCAGGTCCGCGAGGCGCTCGACCTGCCGCCCGGGGTGCCGCTGGTGGACTGCGACGCCCGGGACCGGGAGTCCGGCAAGCGGGTGCTGATCGAGCTGGTCCGCCATCTGACCGCCCGGGTCGAGGCCGAGGCGGCGGGCGACCCCGCCGGCGCCGGCGCCGTCCCCGTCCATGCCGTCCTTGACGTCCTTGAGGAGAGCACCCCGTGACCGAGCCCGCCGCAACCCCGCCGCCGGGC
>NZ_BAAAKJ010000520.1:0-1644 GCF_039527695.1 Kitasatospora putterlickiae | reverse complement strand
CGACCGCCGACCAGCCGCGCGAGCCCGCTCCGGCCCCCGACCTGCGCCTCGATCTGGACCTGGCGGGCCTGCGGGCCGGCCTCCAGCGCCAGGACGTGGACGCCTGGTACGACCGGCTCTGGCGCGAGGGCGTCGAGACCGGCGCCGCGGCGGCCACCGTGACGGAGCTCTGGCGGAGCGGCGACGACCTGCTCGCCCGGCTGCGGCGCGAGGAGACCGGCGACGATCTCCAGCCCCTCCTGGAGACCGCGTTCACCCTGGCTGCGGCCTTCCACGCGGGCCGGGCCACCCCCGCCGCCCTGGACCGCCTCACCGTCGAGGACCGGCTGCCGGCCGAGGTCTGGGCGCACGTCCGGCACCGCGCCGACGGCTCCTTCACGGTCGCCCTGCTCTCCCCCGACGGCGCCCCGCTGGCGGCCGTCGAGGGCCTGCGGCTGCTGCCGGTCACCCCGGCCGAGACCTCCCGGCGGGCCGCGGCCGCGCTGCGCCACCACACGCTCGGCTGGCAGCCGCTGCCGGCACGCTCCGGGATCGCCACCATGGCTGCCCCCCAGGGCAGTTGGCTGGTCTTCGGCACCGACCCCGAGCAGGTGCGCGGCCGGCGCGCCCGGCTGGCGCTGGAGGGCGTCACCGCCCTCGCCGTCCTCCCGGACGCCGGCGCCGCCGCCGGGGATCCGGACACCCTGCTGGTCGCGCCCGAACTCCCGGACTCCCTGGAGCAGTTGTGGGCGCAGCTGCGCCGCCGCGAGATCACCGTGGCGGGCCTGCTGCTGTACGGCCCGGACCCGGCGGGCGCCGGCGGCGAGCCGCTCGCGGAGGGCGAGGGCGTGTCCGCCCGGCACGGCTTCGCCTTCCTCCAGGGCTTCCTGCGCGAGTTCGCGGCCCAGGACCCGGCGGTCGTGCTCTGCTCGACCGGGGCGCTGGCGCCCCGCTCTCCGGAGTCCGTCGCGCCGCGCCCGGAGCAGTCGCTGCTCACCGCGCTGGCCCGGACCGTCACCTGGGAGCACCCGAACCTGCCGTGCGTCCAGGTCGACCTGGAGCCCGGCGCGGAGGAGCCCGACGCCGGCACCCTGGTGCGGCACGCGGTGGGCGTCGCGGGCTCCGGCCTGCTGGCCGTCCGCGGCGGGCGCTGGTACGAGGCCCGGCTCCAGGAGGCCCCGCTGCCCGGCGAGGAGCAGGAGGGCGTCAAGATCCGTCCGGACGCCGGCTACCTGGTGGTCGGCGGCGGCGCGGCGGAGGCCTCGGCGGTGGTCGACTGGCTGGTCGGGCAGGGCGCCCGCGCGGTGGCCGTGGCCGGTCCCGAGCCGGTCGCCGTCGACGACGAGCGGGTCCGGCCGCTGCACGTCGAGGGCGACCTCGGCGATCCGGCGGCCGTCGCCGCGCTGCTCGAACGGGTCGACCGGGAGCTGCCGCCGCTGCGCGGCGTCGTGCACCTCGCCGACCCGGCGCCGCACGCCCCGCTGGACGGCTGGGAGTGGGCCGACTTCAGCACCGCCGTCGGCCGCGGCGTCCGAGGGCCCTGGCAGCTGCACCGGCAGACCTGGGGGCTCGACTTCCTGGTGTTCTCCAGCCCGGTCACCTCGCTGGCCGGGCACCCGGGCGAGGCGGTGGCCACCGCGGTCGACGCCTACCTCGAAGCGCTCG
>NZ_BAAAKJ010000519.1:4094-5196 GCF_039527695.1 Kitasatospora putterlickiae | reverse complement strand
CCCCCCCCCCCCCCCCCACCGCCAGCGCCGTCGGCAGCCAGTCCCCGCGCCCCGGCCGGGCCGCGGCCGCGCCGTCGCCGTCCAGCCGTTCCCGCAGTCGTGCGGGCGTCGGGCGGGCGGACGGGTCCTTGGCCAGGCAGTCCCGGACGAGGGACTCCAGCGGGCCGGACAGCCCGGCGAGGTCGGGCTCCTCGTGCAGCACCCGGTAGAGCAGGACGGGCGCGCTCACCCCGGAGCCGAACGGCATCGTGCCGGTCGCCGCGTAGGCGAGCACCGCGCCCAGCGAGAAGACGTCGCTGGCCGGCCCGGCGGGCAGCCCGTGCGCCTGCTCCGGCGACATGAAGCCCGGTGAGCCGAACACCTGGCCGGACTGGGTGAGAGCGGTGGTGGTGTCCAGGGCGCGGGCGATGCCGAAGTCGATCAGCCGGGGTCCGTCCAGGGTCAGCAGCACGTTCGACGGCTTGACGTCCCGGTGCACCAGCCCGAGGCCGTGCACATGGGCGAGCGCCTCGGCGAGGCCGACGCCGAGGGTCCGCACGGCCGGCCCGGGCAGCGGCCCGAAGTCCCGTACGGCGGTGGTGAGCGCCGGTCCGGCGACGTAGCCGGTGGCCACCCACGGGTGCCCGCCCTCGGTGTCCGCGTCCAGGACCGGTGCCGTCCAGGCGCCGCCGACCCGCCGGGCGGCCGCCACCTCCTGGCGGAACCGGGCCCGGAACTCGGCGTCCCCGGCCAGATCGTGACGGACCACCTTGACGGCGACGGTCCGCCCGCCCGTGGTCCGGCCGAGGTAGACCCGGCCCATCCCGCCCGCGCCGAGCAGCCGCAGCAACCGGTACTCGCCCACCTGTCGCGGATCGTCCGCCGCCAGCGGTCGCATGCCCACACTCCCCTCCGCACCGGGCGCGCCCGTCCCCGCCGCACGCCGCTGAACAGACGCTATCGGTCCGGGAGCACCCGCGGTACGGGATCCCGATCACGGAACCACTTCTTGATCCACTCGTGTCCGCCAGGCCCTCCGCCGGGGCACGGCCCGGCCGTCGACGGGACACCGCCGTCCCCGAGGACGGTCACCGCCGCCCGCACGGGGGCGTGCGGGGGCGGG
>NZ_BAAAKJ010000519.1:0-4024 GCF_039527695.1 Kitasatospora putterlickiae | reverse complement strand
GCCCCGCCGGGGACGGCGCCCGGCGGGGCCGCGGCAACGGCGACGGCCCGGTCGACGGGGCGCGTGACGGGGCGCGCCACGGGGTGCGCGGGTCCCCGGCGGCCGGGCGGAGGTGCCGCGGGGCGGTCCCACGGGCGGGGACGGCGTGTACACGGTGGACGCGGCGGGCAGCAGGTCGGCGGCACACCCGGCAGCAACCCGCCGACCCGGTCCGGCCGGTGTCGGACGAGGAGGACCGCATGTACCGACTCACCCTCTCGCTGTGGCGCACCTGCGTGCCGTACGTCGTCGCGTTCCTCGTGGTGGAGGCGGCGCGGCTCGGCATCGAACTGGACGACGCCTCCGTCACCGCCGCGCTGGTCACCGGCTTCGGCACCGTCTACTACGCGGCGTTCCGGTTCCTGGAGGAGCGGTTCGGCGCGTCCTGGGGCTGGTTCCTGGGGGCCGCCCGGCCGCCGTCCTACCCGCCGTCCGCGTCCTCCGCGCCTTCCGCGGCGACGGGGTCCCACGGCACCGAACAGGAGGTTCGGTAATACAATTACTCTTTTAAATTCGGGTTGACGAATAGCCACCCGAATATGAAACTGACTCTGCCGCACACACATCAGGAACTCACGTCCGATCACATTCTCCCGAGTCCCTTGATGTGCGAAGTGAACGGAGGGGGAATTGCCGACGACACCGACCTACCCGGGCGTCTACATCGAAGAGCTTCCCAGTGGTGTCCGCACCATCACCACGGTGAGCACCTCGGTGACCGCCTTCGTCGGGGCCACCCGGCGCGGGCCGCTGAACCAGCCCGTCACCATCACCAGCTTCGCGGACTTCGAACGCCGCTTCGGCGGCCTCGCGAGCCAGAGCCCGGTCGGCTACGCCGTCCAGCAGTTCTTCCTCAACGGCGGCTCGATCGGGGTCGTGGTCCGGGTCGCGGCGGCCGGCACCGGTGCCGCCTCCGGCGTCACGCTCGACTCGACGCAGACCTCGACCGCCGCGCCGGCCCTGGAGGTCACGGCCGTCGAACCGGGCGCCTGGGGCGCGGCGCTGCGGGTCGCCGTGGACTACCGGACACCGACCCCGGCCGAGACCTTCAACCTCCAGGTCTTCGACACCTCGGGCGCCGTCCGGGAGTCCTTCGCGGACCTGTCGGTGCGCGCCGCCGACCCCCGGTTCGCCGAGACGGTGGTGAACAGCGGCTCGGCGGTCGTCCGGGTGAAGGTGCTGGCGGAGAGCCGGCCCGATCCGGTGGGCACCGTCTCCAAGCCCTTCGCCGCCACCCTGCCGGACCTCACCCCCGAGATCCAGGTCAAGATCGGCGACGTCTCACGGGCCGTCAGGATCCACGACCCGGCCGTGGACGGCGCCGCGCCGGCCACCGTCGCCGAACTCGCCCTGCTGCTGGAGCGCAAGCTGCGCGCCCTGCCCGACGCCCCGGGCCGGCGGGCCTTCGCGGGCACCCGGGTGAGCGTGTTCGGCCGGCGGCTCCAGGTCGTCGCGGGCTCCACCGACCCGGCCGACGTGGTGCGCTTCCTCGGCGAGGCCGCCAACAACCTCGGCCTTGAGGGGTCGGTCAACCCGCCGGTCCACGCGCTCACCGGCGGTCAGGACGGCGGGGCCCCCGGCCTGACCGACCTGATCGGCAGCGAGGCGGCCAAGACGGGCATCCAGGCCCTGCGCGACGTGCAGGACATCAACCTGCTGGTGCTGCCGGAGCTGGCCGGCTACGCCAGTGTCGACGACGCCGTCACCGTCGTCTCGGCCGCCCAGGCGCTCTGCGTCGAGAAGCGGATGTTCCTGATCGTCGACTCGCCGCAGGCGTGGACGACGCTGGACGACGCCCGGGCGGGCCTGTCCGCCTTCGACTCGGTGCGCAGCGACCACGCGGCGCTGTACTTCCCGCACCTGGAGCTGATCGACCAGCTCACCGGTCGGCTGCGCTCCTTCCCGCCGTCGGGCACCGTCGCCGGCGTGATGGCGCGCACCGACGCCCAGCGGGGGGTGTGGAAGGCCCCGGCGGGCACCGAGGCCGGTCTGCCGGGGGTGCGCGCGCTCACCGTCCCGCTGACGGACCGGGAGAACGGGCTGCTGAACCCGCTCGCGGTGAACTGCCTGCGGACCTTCCCGGTGGTGGGCCCGGTGGCCTGGGGCGCCCGGACCATGGCCGGCGCCGACGCGCTCGCCTCGCAGTGGAAGTACGTCCCGGTGCGGCGCCTCGCGCTGATGCTGGAGGAGAGCCTCTACCGGGGCACCAAGTGGGTCGTGTTCGAGCCCAATGACGAGCGGCTGTGGGCGCAGATCCGGCTGAACGTGGGCGCGTTCCTGCACTCGCTGTTCCAGCAGGGCGCGTTCCAGGGCACCTCCGCGCGGTCGGCCTATTTCGTCAAGTGCGACAAGGACACCACCACGCAGGACGACATCAACCGCGGTGTGGTGAACGTTGTGGTCGGATTCGCTCCGCTGAAACCCGCGGAATTCGTGATCGTCAAGATCGAGCAGCTCGCCGGACAGTTCGAGGTTTAGGATCTCCATGGTCGAGTTCACCGTCAATCCGCAGCGATTCGATCCGTACAAGAACTTCAAATTCCTGGTCGTCTGGGACGGCCGGGTGGTCGCCGGAATCAGCAAGGTCAGTCCGCTGAAGCGCACCACCGAGGTGGTGAAGCACCGCAGCGGGGGCGATCCGAGCGCGCCGCGGAAATCGCCGGGCCGTACCGACTTCGAGGCGGTCACCCTGGAGCGCGGGGTCACCCACGACCCGGAGTTCGACCGCTGGGCCAACAAGGTCTGGATGGTCGGCGCGGGCCGGGGAGCGGAGGTCTCACTGCGGGACTTCCGCAAGGACCTGGTGATCCAGGTGCTCAACGAGGCCGGCCAGGTGGCCGTCGCCCACAAGCTGTACCGCGCCTGGCCGAGCGAGTACCAGGTGCTGGGCGAACTGGACGCCAACGCCAACGCGGTGGCGATCCAGAGCCTCAAGCTGGAGGTGGAGGGCTGGGAGCGGGACGAGGAGACGCCCGAACCGGAAGAGCCGTCGTTCCAGCAGCCGGCCTGAGCGGCGCGCCATGGAACTCGCCGGACAGGCCGCGCTGTTGGCCACCTGGGAGGCCGGACTGGCGGCCGGCCGCACGGGGCGGGCGCTGCTGCTGCACACCGTCGCGCGTCCCGGCGCCGGGGCGGAGGAGCTGCTGGCCGTGCCGCTCGGCGAGCGGGACGCCGAACTGTTCGGCCTGCGCGCCGCGCTGTTCGGCGAACGGCTCACCATGCGGGTCGCCTGCCCGGACTGCCCGGAGGAGCTGGAGCTCGGCTTCGACGCCGGGCAACTGGCCGGGGCCGCACCACCGGTGACCGGGCCGTTGCGGGTGGAGCTGGACGGCTGGCGGGTCGGCTTCCGGCCGGCCACCCCGGGCGACCTGGCCGCCGCCGAACGGGCCCCCGAGGGCCGGGCCAGGGCGGTCCTGCTGGAACGGTGCGTGCTGAGCGCGGAGCACGACGGGGAGCCGGTGACCGCCCGGCAGCTCCCCGAACCGGTCCAGCGGCGCATGGCCGAGGCCGCCTCCGCCGCCGACCCGTGCGCGGACGTCCGACTGAACCTCAGCTGCCCCGGGTGCGGCGGGCAGGCCCTCGCCGAGCTGGACATCGCCTCCTACCTCTGGGAGGAGCTGGACGACTGGGCCCGGGCCACCCTGCTCGACGTCCATCTGCTGGCCACCGCCTACGGCTGGAGCGAGCCGGAGGTCCTGGCGCTCAGCCCGCTGCGGCGCCGCTACTACCTGGAGCTGTGTGCCGATGCCTGACCACTTCGACCGTCTGCTGACCAAGGGCGACCCGGGCCGGGACCGGGCCGGGACCGGGACCGGCGGGGTGCGGGTGCGCCCGCGTCTGCCGGGGCCGTTCGAACGGCTCTCCACGCTCGGGCCGGTGTCGGTGCCCACGCCGGCGATCGGCGGTCAGGAGCCGGTCGTGCCGGGCCGCCCGCCCGTTCCGGCGCCGCTCCCCCGGTCGGCGGCGGCGCCGCGCCCGGCCCCGG
>NZ_BAAAKJ010000518.1:6947-8157 GCF_039527695.1 Kitasatospora putterlickiae | reverse complement strand
CGGGCGGCGGCTGCGCGGGGCCGGCATCGCCGCGGGGATGGGCGGCGCGGCGGCGGCCGGCACCAGCACGGCCCTGGCGGGCCTGGTCATCGCCAACGCCTGGAACCCCGTCGGGTGGAGCGTCGGAGGGATCCTGCTGGTCGGCGCCGCGCTCGGCCTCGCCGGGAGGCTGTTCAGCGGCTGGGGCCGGCGCAAGGCCCGCCAGCGTCAGGAGGAGGCGCTGGCCCGCGCCCGGGCCGGCGCCCGCGCCGCCGTCTCCGACACCTTCGAGCGGGCCCGCGCCGCCACCGCCGAACAGGTCGGCGAACTCGTCCGGCTCGGCCTGACCCGGCAGGTGGGCAGCGCCGTGACGCACGCGCTCGAACTGCGCGGCATCGCCGCCGGCGCGGAGCGCTGCCGGGCGGCGATCGGGCGGAGCACCGGGCGCCTGCCGGCGTTCGGCGACCCCGCGCGGGTGCTGCGCGAGGCCGCCCTCGACCGGGAGGCGGCCACCGGCCTGCCCGGACAGGCGGCGGCGGCCCACCTGTGGCTCGGCGAATCCTGGTGCGAGGATGGCACGCACGCGGGACCGGCCCCGCGCCGGCCGGACACCGTCGAACGGTTCGAGCAGCCCGAGTTCCTGGCCTGGGCCCGGCGGGCCGCCGACGGGCCGTTCGCCGACCCGCGACCCGGCTCGGGCCGTGCGTGGCTGTCCGGGATCCGCGGGCGGCTCGACGGCGACGAGGCCGCCGCCGGGGCCCTCGCCGAACTCGACGCCCTCGCGGCGGACCCCCGGCCGCGCGTGCTGGTCTGCGGCGACTACAACACCGGCAAGTCCTCGTTCATCCGCCGGCTGCTGCTGGACGCCGGCCTCCAACCGCCCGAGGACCTCACCGTCTCGGCGGCGCCGGAAACCTCGCGCACGGCCGGGTACGAGTGGCGGGGCGTCCTGCTGCTGGACAGCCCCGGCTTCCAGAGCGGCCGGGAGCCGCACACCGAGGCGGCGCTGCACTCCGTACCGGACGCCGCCGCCGTCCTCTACCTCTTCTCCACCAACCTGGTCATGGGCGACCGCGCCGACGTGGATCTCGTCCTCGGCGGCGACCCCGGCGCGCACCTGCCCGGCAAGGCCGACCGCACCCTCCTGGTCCTCAACCGCACCGACCAGATCGGGCCCGACCCCGACGACGCGCCGGAGGAGTTCCGGCGGCTGTGCGGACGCAAGCGGCTG
>NZ_BAAAKJ010000518.1:0-6919 GCF_039527695.1 Kitasatospora putterlickiae | reverse complement strand
CGCCCGTCCCGGAGCAGGTCGTCTGCGTGGCCGGCGATCCGCGCGGCTACCGGGGCGGCCACCGCGACCACTTCGACCTCTACCGGCACTGGGACGGCATGGACGCCTTCGAGCAGGGGTTCGCCGCACTGCGCGACCGCCTGCTCGCCAACGGCGCCGACGTGTCCGTCCTGCACGGCGGGATCGCCCGCTTCGGCGCGCTGCTCCGCGACGCGCGGGAGCGGGAGGCCGGGGCGCACGACTCCGCCGAGCAGCTCGGCCGGCTGCGCGGGGACACCGCGGACCGGCTCCGCGAAGGCCTCGCGATCCGGCGGGCACGCGCGGAGCGGCTCGTCGTCCTGGTCGGCGAGTTCCTCGACCGGGAGCTGGACAAGGCGCTGCGCAGCACCGTCCCCGCCGAACGCAAGGCCCTGGCCGAGCGCCTGGAGCGGTGGACGCGCAACGAGGAGCTGCACGGCATCGCCGGCCAGTGGTGGACCGAGTCGGAGGAGACGATCGAGGCCTGGCGCAAGGGGACCGCGCGGGTGCTGCGGCGGCGCCTGGACTCCAGGGGCTTCGACCGGACCTTCCCGGACGCCGGCACGGCGGTCAGCCTGGGCTTCCTGTCCGGCCACACCGGCCGGAAGCGCCGCCGCAGGACCGCCAAGGGCCTGGGCCGGGTCGGGGCGGTGATCGGGAAGGCCGACGCCCAGGCGATCGCCAGGATCGGGACCTGGCTCAACCGCACGGTGGACCCGGCCACCCTGGCCCGCGGAGCGAGCGCGCTGGGCAGGCTGGGCATCGGCCTGCAGGCGGTCTCCAGCGTCGTCGACGTCTACACCGTGATCCGCAACGCGCGCGACGACCGGGAACTCGCCCAGGCCCGCCGGGCGGCGATCGGCGCCCTGCACGAGGAGGCCGCCCAGTGGGCCGAGCGGATCGCCGACGGGACCGAGGAGGACCCCGGCCCGCTGCGGCCGCTGGACGCCGACTGCGAGGAACTGGCCGCCGCCGTCGCGGCGATCGACCGGCGCGTCGCCGAGCACGACACCCGGGCCGGCGCCCTGCGGGACCGGAGCACCGCCTACCGGCACGTCATCACCGACGCGCTCGCCCGCCTGGGACACCGACCCGGCGGCGACCTGCCGCACCAGCCCACCGAGGGGACGTCATGAGTGAGTTCACCACCCCGGCCGAGCCGGACACCGAGGACCCGGACGAGTGGACCGGCCGGGTGCGCGCCGCCGTGCGGACCGTCGCCGGTGACGGCTTCACCGACGGGATCACCGCGCTCTGGAACCGCTTCGAGCACGGCCCCGACGTCCGGGTCACCGTCTACGGCCCCTACGACGCGGGGAAGTCGAGCCTGATCAGGCGCCTGCTGGCCGAGGACGGCACCGAGGCGCCGGCGTGGCTGACGGTCAGCGCCCGCCGCGAGACCTTCACCGTCGACCACGTCCGCAGCGCGGGCCTGGAGTACGCCGACACACCCGGGATCGCCGGTGGCAACGAGGAGCACCGGGCGGCCGCCGACAACGCGCTGAGCCTCACCGACGCCCTGCTCGTGGTCCTCCCGCCGCAGCTGGCGACCACCGACGCCGGGCACCTGCGGGACGTCGCCACCGGCGCGCTGTTCGGCCCGGCGGCGAGCCGCCTCTTCCCCCGGGGCGCGCTGCGGCTGGTGGTGGGCCGGATGGACGAGGCGGGCGTCGACCCGCGCGACGACCCGGACGCCTACCGGGGCCTGTGCGCCCACAAGCGGAAGGAGCTCGCCACGCTGCTCGCCCGCGGCGCCGACGACCAGGGGCGGGACGACCTCCCGATCCACCTGGTGGCGGCCGACCCGTACGGCTTCGCCCTGTTCGCGGCCACTTCGGACGCCGGGGCCGAGGGCGCCGGCGGGGACTGGGACGGCATCGCCGAACTCCGCTCCGGGCTCGCCGGCCTGGCGGGACGGCGCGCGGAACTGCGGCCGGCCGCCGAGGTGCGGCTGTGGAGCAGGATCGCGACGCGCACGCTCGACGAGGCGGAGCGCGAACGGGCGGCGGCCGCCGAGGCCGCCGGCGAGGCACGGCGGGAACTCGCCCAGCTCGACGCGGTCGTGGTGGAGCTCGACGGACTGGTCGCCGCCGCGGCCGCGGAACTGCGCGCCGCCGTCCACGAGTTGCTGAACTCCGCGGTGGACACCCTGCACGGCGCGGACCTCGACCACGTCCGGGCCCAGGCCGAACGCGGCCTCGGCGACGCGCTCACCGCCTGGTCCGCGCGCTGGGGCGGCGAACTCGACCGGCTGGTCCGGCAGACGGACGGCGAACTGGCCACCCGGGCGCGGCGTGCCGCCGCCACCGCCTTCCACGGCTTCGTCGGCTCGCTCGGCGAACCGCCCGCCGACCGGCCGGCGTCCCCGGCGGGGAACGGGGAGAGCGGGGAGAGCGAGGAGCAGGCCCTCGGCCGGGCGCTGCGCGCGATGAGCGGCAGCGTGCGCGAGGTGGTCCGCAGCCTCTACCAGAGCCACCTGGAGAAGGACCTGGGCATGCCGCTGGACCGCGCGCGCCTGGAACTGGGCCACGTGGAGCGGCTCATCGGCGACCAGCGCAAGCTGCGCCACTACTACGGCAGCGGCATCGGCTTCGCGGACGGCAGGCAGACCGCCGCCGCCCGGACGGCGCTCCAGCGGATGAAGATCTTCGAGACGGTGCTCCCGTCCATGCTCGAACTCGGCGAGCTGGCCTTCCAGGAGATCCGCGGCCGCCGGCTGGAGGACCAGGAGAGCCGGCGGCGCACCGCGCTGCGGGGCAAGCTGGACGAGACGGCCGGCGCCATCGTGGACCGGATCCTGACGGCGGGGGAGGACCAGCCGGACTTCGGCTGGAACCGGGCGGTGGTGGAGGTCCGCGAGGGCCTGGAGGCCCTGGCCCGGCCGCTGCGGTCGCTGGCCGGCGTCCTGGAGGCCCGGCAGGCCACGCTGGCCGCGGGGGGCGCCGAGCTGACCGCCCTGCTGGCCCAGGCCCCGGCCCGGCGGGCGGACGCCGGGTAGGGCTCCGCCGGCGAGGGACCCGGTTCCGCCGAGCTCCTCCGGCGCTGACGCCCCATCAGCAGCGATGCGCGCACAGTCCATCGGAACGTCTGATCTGCTGTCAAAGTTCCTGGTTTTCCTGCGAACTTGTGTGAAGTCCCTTTAAGCTCCCATTAACCATAGCGGCTTTCAGCCACACGCGAACGTCCTCGCGGGGCCCGGGCTGAGGGCCCGACTGACCATGAGAGCAGGGATGACGACGACACGTGATCAGGATTCCGGTGCCGTTCGCGGCCCGGAGCGGCGGCGGCCGGGCCTGCCCGGACGCCGTACCGTGGGGGGCGCCGCGGCGCTGCTCCTCGGCATCGGGGCGTGCTCGCTGCTGGCCGCCCCGGCCGCGTTCCCGCAGGCGGCCGACGGGACGGTGACGGTCCACGTGGTCCGCACCGTGGACACCGACGGGGTGTGGACCCCGGGTCTCGAACCCGGCATGGCCGGCGTCAAGGTGACCCTCACCGACGACGCGGGCAACGGGATCGAGGGCACCACGGCGGCGGACGGCACGGTGACGCTGACGCCGGGTACCAAGCTCACCGGCGGCAAGTACCGCGTCCAGGTGGTGAACCCGAAGCCGGGCACCCTCTACCCGGCCTTCGCCTCGCGCGAGGGCCTGGGCGGCGAGCCCAACAAGCTCAGCAGCAACGAGGAGTTCGTCGACGTCTCGGGCGGCAAGAACGCGGCGGTCCTCACCGGCCTGTGGTACCCCGGTGACTACTGCCAGAAGAACGCCACGCTGGTGACGACCTGCCAGGCGGCCTCGCGCGAGGACGGGACCCAGCGCACGCTGGTCTCCTTCCCGTACAACGCGCGCGGCCAGGACGGCAGGGACGCGCGGGCGACCAACATCGCCACCAACGCCGAGACCGGCACGCTCTACGGCATCGCGTGGAACAAGGCCGACCGGCGGGTGTTCTCCTCGGCGGTCGCCAAGCGCACGACGGACTACGGTCCCGGCGGCGCGGGCGGGATCTACGTGACCGACGTGGCGACGAAGCGGACCTCGCTGTTCACCACCGTTCCCAACGCCGGTTCCACCGCCCACGGCGGCGGCACCGACGACGGGTTCATCGCGGTGCCGGGCAAGGAGAGCCTCGGCGGCATCAAGGTCACCGACGACGGTCAGGACCTCTTCGTCGTCAACCTGAACGACCGCAAGCTCTACCGCTACAACGCCACCGTGCCCACGGCGTCCGCGCCGAAGGCCGTCTACCCGATCCCCGACCCGGGCTGCCCGGTGGCCGGGGACTGGCGTCCGTTCGGGCTCGGCCTGAAGGACGGCACCGGCTTCCTCGGCGGTGTCTGTTCGGGCCAGTCGACCGGCAAGGCGTCCGACCTGCGGGCGGTGGTGCTCCCGTTCGACCTCGCCACCGGTGCCTTCTCGGCGGCGATCCTGAACGAGAAGCTGGACTACCCGCGCCAGTCGACCGTCGGAGGGGGCCCCTGCGACGGGGCGGCCTGGTTCGCGTGGACCGACACCTGGCCGACCTCGCAGAACGGCAACGCGTGCGGCACCAACATGCTCGCCCAGCCCGAACCCGAGCTGGGCGAGATCGCGTTCGAGACCGACGGCTCGATGCTGCTGGCCTTCCGCGACCGGTTCGCCGACCGCGCGCCGGACGGTGTCCCGTACTCCGCCGTCATGTCGGGCGGTGACCTGAACAAGGCCTGCCCGGCGAACGGCGTGTACGTCATGGACACCAACAACGGATGCGGACTGTCCCCCCGGGGCACCCGCTTCTTCGACACCAGCTGGGGAGGCCACCGCAACACGGCCTTCGCGGGCATGGCGGACTCCAAGGTCGAGAACACCATCGCGACCTCGGCGTTCGACCCGAACCACGAGGCCCTCGGCTACGGCACGTCGTTCCTCCAGCGGAACGGCCAGCAGGACCCGAAGTTCGGCTTCCGGCTCACCCCGCCGAACGGGCCCGACCCGTTCGGCAAGGGCGCCTCGATGGGCGACCTGGAGGTGCTCTGCGACCAGGCCCCGCTCCAGATCGGCAACCGGGTCTGGTACGACCCCGAGCGCAGCGGTATCCAGCGCCCGGGACAGAAGCCGGTGCCCGGTGCGACCGTCCACCTCTACGACGAGACGGGGAAGCTCGTCGGCACCACCAGGACGACCGAGCGCGGTGAGTACTACTTCGACGACTCCAACGTCACGGGCGGCCTCAAGCCGCGCACGAAGTACACCGTCCGGCTCGACAACCCGGCCGACTACGCGAAGGGCGGCCCGCTGTACCAGTGGGTGCCGACCGACGCGGACGTCGGCGACAACCCCTTCATCAACTCGAAGGGCGTCGTCCCGGCGGGCGGGCAGTACGCCGAGCGCGCGCTGACCACCGGCGGACCGGGCGAGAACGACCACACCTACGACTTCGGGTTCCGCCAGCAGGAGGGCGCGCTGCGCCTGGTCAAGCACGACCAGGACGGCAAGCCGCTGGCGGGCGCGAAGTTCCAGCTCTGGAAGGAGACCAACGACACCACCGGGCTGCAGAGCACCGGGGACAAGCCCGACAGCAAGGTCGGTGAGCCCTGCACCACCGGGGCCGACGGCCTCTGCAAGGGCAGCGGTGTGGCCGGGTCGTACTACTGGCAGGAGGTGAGCCCGCCCGAGGGCTACTCCGCGCCGGAGACGACGGTGTTCGGGCCGCTGGTCCTGAACGCCGAGAACCTGGCCACCGGAGTCGAGGTGACGGCCGTCAACAAGCTGATCCCGACGCCGACCCCGACCCCGACGCCCACGGCCACGCCGACGCCGACGCCTTCCGAGACGCCGACGCCGACGCCCACGCCGACCCCCACCCCGACCCCGACGCCGACCCAGGCACCGACGCAGCCGTCCCCGGCCGCGACGCCGCCCGCGCCGGCTCCCGGTCCGGGGCCGCTGGCCAACACCGGCGCGAACGAGGGCATCCCGGTGATGGCGGCCGGTGCGGGAACGCTGACCGTGCTCGGCGCGGCGCTCGTGCTCCTGGCGCGCCGCCGCAGGGCCCAGCAGCAGGCCCAGCAGGGGTAGCCGGCCTCCGGTAGCCCCACCCCGTCCGGGCCCGCCGCGGCCCGGACGGGTACCGCCGCCCCGGCGACGGTGCTGAACGGGCGGGTCCGTGGACCTCAGGTCCCCGGGCCCGCCCGTGTGTTGTGACCGAACGGACGAGAGAAGGCAAACGCATGGCCCGGAAGCCGAAGGCCGCCCCCCGCAGCACACCCCCCGGGCCGGGCCGCCGGACCTTCTGGCTCAGGAGCCTGGTCGCGCTCGCGGTGTGCGCCGCCGCCGTGGGCGGCCTGGTCGCCTACCGCACCGTCTCCGACGAGCCCGGGGAGCGCCCGGTGACCGTCGATGAGGCCTCCCGGCTGGCCCTGTCACGGCTGAACCTGTTCCAGGCCAGCCCGGTCGCGGTGAGCCTCACCGCCGCCGAGGGCGGAGGCGTCGAGGTCCGGGTCGAGGGCGTCGTGGACTACCGCACCCGCCGGGGCACCGGCCGCTACCAGGTCACCGGGCCGAACGGCCCGCTCGACCGCGGCCTGGTGGTCTGGGACACCGGCGGTCTCGGGCTCGCCCCGGAACCGGCCGGCGTGGACGGCCCGGCCTGGCAGCAGGCAGAGCGCGTCCCCCGGCAGGGCTGGTCCCCGCGCACCTACACCGCGGACCCGCTGGACGCCGGGCTGCAGCTGATCGCCGAACTCGGCGCCGACCGGCCCGACAATCCGCTGCTGCTCGCCCAGTCCGGCGCCCGCTGGCTCGGCCGCGAGCGCCTCGACGGCCGCGACCACGACCGGTTCGCCGGCCCGCGCGCCCAGGGGGCCGCGCCGGACGGCGAACGGTCGCCGCTGACCTACTGGGTGGACGGTGACGGCGGGCTG
>NZ_BAAAKJ010000517.1:0-870 GCF_039527695.1 Kitasatospora putterlickiae | reverse complement strand
GGCACCCAGGTGGGCTCGCGTTCGGCCAGTGCCCGGCCGCCGAGGCCGGTGCCGGCCGGCACCGGGAGGTCGTGCAGCAGGTCCGCCCGGGTGCCGGACCAGTGCCGCAGCACCATGCCCTGGGCGTCGGCGCCGGACCGGGCCCCGGTCACGCCCGGCTCGGGCACGCCGACCAGGCCGACGTCGGCGCCGCAGTCGGCGACCACCCGGCGGGCGAGGTCGCCGAGCACGGCGTCCCGGACCAGCTCGGCGGCCCGGGCGGCGAGGTCGTCCGGGGCCTCGGCGCCGCTCTTCGGCGCGGCCGGGACGATCGGGACGGTCGTCATCGCGCGATTGTCACACGCCCTCCAGGTGGTGGGGAGGGGTCGCGAACGTGTTCGAGGTGCGTGTCGCGTTCAGTCGTGCGGAGTTCCGGGTGGGCGCGGGCGCGGCGGCGTAGGGTGCGGGCGCGGGGTTACCGGCGGGTCACCCCCGTGGCCCATCGCGGCCCGCCCGGGTTTCCGATGTTTCCAAGGTTTCCGACCATCTCGAAGGGGAGATCCATGGCCGATCCCGACGTTCCCGGGGGCTCGTCCGTCCTGGCCGGGCTGCTGGCCGACCTGCGGGCCGAGAGCGGGGTGCTGGACGGGCTCGTCGCCGCCCTGGAGCCCGACGGCTGGGCGCTGGACACGCCCGCGCCCGGGTGGACGGTGGCGCACCAGATCGCCCACCTGGCGTGGACGGACGACTGGTCGGAGCTGGCGGCGCGCGATCCGGAGGCCTTCGTCGCGGAGTCCGGCCGGGTGTTCGGCGAACTGGCGGCGGCCGGCGCGGACCCGGTGGAGGACGGCGCGGCGCGCGGGGCGGGTGAGCCGCCGACCGCGCTGCTGG
>NZ_BAAAKJ010000516.1:7458-8079 GCF_039527695.1 Kitasatospora putterlickiae | reverse complement strand
GGCGGCGGCGGGTGTGGCGGGTGTCGCCCGGTGCGGCCCGCTCCGGGGCGCGGCTCGCGCTGTGCGTCGCGGCCGGCGCGGCGGTGACGGCCGCCCTGCCGCTGAGCAAGGACTACTGGGTGCCGATGACGATCGCCTTCGTGCTGAAGCCGGACCTGGGTTCGGTGTTCCTGCGCGCGGTGAGCCGTTCGCTCGGAACGGTGCTGGGGGTGGCGGTGACGGCGGCGGTGCTGGCCCTGGC
Organism: Kitasatospora putterlickiae; assembly: GCF_039527695.1. Taxonomy (NCBI): domain Bacteria; kingdom Bacillati; phylum Actinomycetota; class Actinomycetes; order Kitasatosporales; family Streptomycetaceae; genus Kitasatospora; species Kitasatospora putterlickiae. The sequence goes on along the minus strand of NZ_BAAAKJ010000516.1, from coordinate 7,838 downwards.
CGCCGGGTCCGGCCCGTGGGCGCTGGTGGCGGTCGCCGCGCTCTGCGTGGCCCTGCTGCCGTACGCGACGGCGGCGCACTACGGGCTGAACACCGTGGTCATGACGCCGATGGCGCTGGTCCTGCTGCAGTTGGGCGGGCAGGACGGGGTGGCCGAGGTCTGGCCCCGGGTGCTGGACACCGCGCTGGCCAGCGCGGTCGTGCTGCTGTTCGGCTACCTGCTCTGGCCGGAGCGGCCGCGGCACCGGATCGAGCCGCGTCTGCTGACCGCGACGGCGGCGATCAAGGCCTACCTGCGCTCGGTGGCGCGGCCGGACGACCCGCGCCCCGGAGCCGAGGTCTGGCTGCGCCGCACCGCCTACCCCGCGCTGGCCGACGCCC
>NZ_BAAAKJ010000516.1:0-7353 GCF_039527695.1 Kitasatospora putterlickiae | reverse complement strand
GCCCTGGAGCGGTTGGGCGGCGCGGTGGCGGCGTTCGCGGCGCAGCGCCGGTACGGCGGACGGGTGCCGGACCCGGTGGAGGTGGAGCGGGTCGCCCGGGCGCTGGACGAGCTGTCGGCCGCGGCCCGCGCGCACCGTCCGCCCACCCGGGCGGCGGCGCGTCCGACCCGCCCGCACGATCCGACGCGCAGCGCGCTGGGCCGGGCGGCGGACGAGTTGGACACGCTTCTCGCCGGCGGTTCCTGAGGGGGCTCAGACCTGCTCGGCCAGCTCCAGCCAGCTCATCTCCAGCTCCTCCTTCTCGTCCCGGACGGCGCGCAGTTGACCGTCCAGTTCGGCGACCTTGGAGAAGTCGGCGGCGTGCTCGGCGAGTTGGGCGTGCAGCTTGGACTCCTTCTCGTCCAGCTTGGCGATCTGCCGCTCCAGCTTCTGCATCTCCTTCTTGGCCGCCCGCAGGTCCCCGCCGGACAGCGCGGGCGCCCCGGCCTCGCCGCCGGCCGCCGTCGCCGTCGCACCGGAGGCGGTGGCCGAACCGGCGGAACCGGCGGAAGCGGCCGAAGCGGCGGCGGCCGCGGCGGCGGCCATCGCGGTGCGCCGCTCCAGGTACTCGTCGACGCCGTTCGGCAGCATCCGCATCCGCCGGTCGCCGAGCAGCGCGTACGTCACGTCCGTGGTGCGCTCGATGAAGAAGCGGTCGTGGCTGATCACGACCATCGAGCCGGGCCAGCCGTCGAGCAGGTCCTCCAGCTGGTTGAGGGTCTCGATGTCGAGGTCGTTGGTGGGCTCGTCGAGGAACAGCACATTGGGCTCGTCCATCAGCAGCCGGAGCAGCTGGAGCCGACGCCGCTCGCCGCCGGACAGGTCGCCGACCGGCGTCCACTGCTTGTCCTTGCCGAAGCCGAACTGCTCGCAGAGCTGGCCGGCGCTCATCTCCCGGCCCTTGCCAAGGTCGACCCGGGAGCGGACCTGCTCGACGGCCTGGAGCACCCGGGTGGCCGGGTCCAGCTCGGCGACCTCCTGGGAGAGGTAGGCCAGGCGCACCGTCTTGCCGACCTTGACGACCCCGGACGCGGGCTGGACGTCGCCCTCCGAGGTGTAGGCGTCGCGCATCGCGCGCAGCAGCGAGGTCTTGCCGGCGCCGTTGACGCCGAGCAGGCCGATCCGGTCGCCGGGGCCGAGCTGCCAGGTGAGGTTCTCCAGCAGCAGCTTGGGGCCGGCCTTGACCGTCACGCCCTCCAGGTCGAAGACGGTCCGGCCGAGGCGGGCGTTGGCGAACTTCATCAGCTCGCTCTTGTCGCGCGGGTCGGGGACGTCGGCGATCAGCGCGTTGGCGGCCTCGATGCGGTAGCGGGGCTTGGAGGTGCGGGCGGGGGCGCCGCGGCGCAGCCAGGCGAGCTCCTTGCGGGCGAGGTTCTGGCGCTTCTGCTCCTCGACGGCCTCGATCCGGGACCGCTCGGCGCGCGCGAAGACGTAGTCGGAGTAGCCGCCCTCGTACTCGTGCACGGTGCCGTGCTGGACGTCCCACATCCGGGTGCAGACCTGGTCGAGGAACCAGCGGTCGTGGGTGACGCAGACCAGTCCGGAGCGGCGGGCCTGGAGGTGCTTGGCGAGCCAGGCGATGCCCTCGACGTCGAGGTGGTTGGTGGGCTCGTCGAGGACGATCAGGTCCGGCGCGCCCAGCAGCAGCTTGGCGAGGGCGATCCGGCGGCGCTCGCCGCCGGAGAGCGGGCCGATGACGGTGTCCAGGCCGTCGGGGAACCCGGGCAGGTCGAGGCCGCCGAAGAGGCCCTCGATGATGTCGCGGATGCGGGCGTCGCCGAGCCACTCGTGGTCGGCGCGGTCGGCGATGACCTCGTGCCGGATGGTAGCGGTCGGGTCCAGCGAGTCGTGCTGGGTGAGGACGGCCAGCTGCAGGCCGCCGGACCAGGTGATCCGGCCGCCGTCGGGCTCCTCCAGCTTGGCGAGCATCCGGATCAGGGTGGTCTTGCCGTCGCCGTTGCGTCCGACGACACCGATCCGGTCGCCCTCGCTGACGCCGAGGCTGACCCCGTCCAGAAGGGCCCGGGTGCCGTAGACCTTCGTGACGGACTCGATGGTGGCGAGGTTGACGGCCACGTGTGCTGCGCTCCTGGGTTCGACGGTCCGGGCTCGGGCGGAGCCTGGAGCCTCCCAGCCTAGTGGGCCCGTCCCCGGTCCCCGCCCGCTCGACCGGCCGTCACGCCTCCACGACCACGGCGGCGCCGGGCACCGGGCCGTGGGTGGCGTGCGCGGTCCGGCAGCTGCCGGAGGCGCGCAGTGCGGCGGCGACGGCCTCGGCGGCGGCGGCGTCCTTGGCCAGGAAGGCGCAGGTCGGCCCGGAGCCGGAGACCAGCGCCCCGAGCGCGCCGGCCTCGGTGCCGGCCCGGAGGGTGTCGGCGAGGGCCGGGCGCAGCGACAGGGCGGCGGGCTGGAGGTCGTTGGCCAGCGCGGCGGCCAGCGCGACGGTGTCGCCGTCGGCGAGGGCGGCGAGCAGGGCGGGGTCGGCGTCGGGGGTGGGCACCTCGGTGTCGCTGGAGCCGGTGCCGGCCTCCTCGCGCAGCCGGTCGCACTCGCGGAAGACGGCGGGGGTGGACAGGCCGCCGTCGGCGACCGCGAAGACCCAGTGGTGGGTGCCGGCGACGGGCAGCGGCTCCAGGATCTCGCCCCGGCCGCGGCCCAGGGCGACGCCGCCGACGAGGGCGAACGGCACGTCGGAGCCGAGTTCGGCGGCCAGTTCCAGCAGCACCCCGGTCGGCGTCCCGAGCCCCCACAACGCGTCGCAGGCGACCAGCGCCGCCGCACCGTCGGCGCTGCCGCCGGCCATGCCGCCGGCCACCGGGATGGCCTTGGCGATGTCCAGCCGGACGTCGGGCTCGGCGAGGCCGTGGCGGGCGGCCAGCAGCCGGGCGGCGCGGGCGGCGAGGTTGCTGTCGTCCAGCGGGACGGCGCCGGCGTCGGGTCCGGTGCAGCCGAGGATGACGCCGGTGCCGGGCTCGCCCGCCGTCGCGGTCACCTCGTCGCCGAGGGCGACCGCGAAGAAGACGTTGGCCAGGTCGTGGAAGCCGTCGGCGCGCAGTCCGCCGACCCCGAGCTGGACGTTGACCTTGGCGGGTACGCGGACCGTGACGCTCACTGGAAGACCCTTACTCCGGCTTGTGCTCGGCGATGGCGGCGAACTGCTCGACGGTGAGCATCTCACCGCGCAGCTTGTGGTCGATCCCGGCGGCGGTGAGCGCCTGCTCGGCCGCGGCGGCGGAGCCGGCCCAGCCGGCCAGCGCGGCCCGCAGGGTCTTGCGGCGCTGGGCGAACGCGGCGTCGACGACCGCGAACACCTCCTCGCGGCTCGCGGTGGTCCGGGGCGGCTCGCGGCGGATCAGCGAGACCAGCCCGGAGTCGACGTTGGGCGCGGGCCAGAAGACGTTGCGGCCGATGGCCCCGGCCCGCTTCACGTCGGCGTACCAGTTGGCCTTGACCGACGGGACGCCGTACACCTTGTTGCCGGGCTTGGCGGCGAGCCGGTCGGCGACCTCGCTCTGCACCATGACCAGGGTGCGCTCGATGCTGGGGAAGGTGGCCAGCATGTGCAGCAGCACCGGCACGGCCACGTTGTACGGCAGGTTGGCGACCAGCGCGGTCGGCGCGGGGCCGGGCAGCTCGGTGACCAGCATCGCGTCGCTGAACACCAGGTCGAACGCGTCGGCCTTGCCGGGCATCCGGGCGGCGACGGTGTCGGGCAGGTGCCGCGCCAGCACCGGGTCGATCTCCACGGCGGTGACGTGCCGGGCGGTCTCCAGCAGTGCGAGCGTCAGCGACCCGAGCCCGGGCCCGACCTCGACCACCGCGTCCTCCCCGGTCACCTCGGCGGCCCGGACGATGCGCCGTACGGTGTTGCCGTCGATGACGAAGTTCTGCCCGCGCTGCTTGGTCGGCTTCACGCCGAACGCGTCCGCCAGCGCCCGGATGTCCGCGCCGCCGAGCAAGGGGGTCCCCCCGGCCGAGGGCTGGGGGCGGCTGTCAGGGGTGGGATCGGTGGTGCTCACCCGCCAAGGATACGGGCGCGCGGCCCCCTCACAGCTCGACGACCGCCGCGAGGTCGATCTCCACGGGGTAGGGGACGGCGGTCCGCAGCACGCCCTCGTGCTGCGCGACCGGCAGGTAGACGCCCTTCTCCTCGTCCCGGTGGAACTCGTGGACGATCGGGAGGTTGTCGATGCCCCGCTCGACCCGCCAGTAGTGCGGGATGCCCTTCTCGGCGTAGAGACCGGGTTTGCTGAAGCGGTCGGCGACCCGGGAGCCCGGCGAGACCACCTCCACAGCCAGGACGACCGACGCGGGCGGAGTGCACTCCAGCTCGAAGAAATCCAGACCGGTCTTGTCGAAGACGACGACGTCGGGCTTGGTGACGTTGTGCTCATCGAGCAGGACGCAGCGCTCGACGTTGACCACGTAGGGCGCGATCCGTGCCGCGAGCAGTTTCGCGAGAAGCTGGTCACGGACCTGGTCGTGCCACCACTTCGTCATCCCTCGAACCACGACGGCTCCGTCCACCAGTTCCCAGTCAAACGGCAGATCGAGTTCCCTGACCTGCTCGTACGTCCAGCCCTGGGACGGCGGGTACATCCAGTCGATCGGCATGGCGGTCATGGCCACCTCCCTCACCGCACTCATGCTAGCCAGCGTAGGTAGCCGCCAGGACTGCCGAATCGTTCCTCCGGAACCCGATGTTCGTTCGATCGGATCAGTACCCGAACGCCCGCGCCGTGTTCTCCGCGATCGCCGCGGCCAGCTCGTCCTCGGCCAGTCCCAGGGTGTCCGCCATCGAGCGGACGGTCACCGGGATCAGGTACGGGGCGTTGGGGCGGCCGCGGTAGGGGTGGGGAGTGAGGAAGGGGGCGTCGGTCTCGACCAGGAGCCGGTCGAGCGGGGTGACGGCCAGGGCGTCGCGCAGCGGCTGGTTGGCCTTGAAGGTGACCGGCCCCGCGAAGGAGAGGTACCAGCCGTGCTCGGCGCAGACCTTGGCCATCTCGGCGTCGCCGGAGTAGCAGTGGAAGACGGTCCGCTCGGGGGCGCCCTCCTCCAGCAGGACGGCGATGACGTCCTCGTGGGCGTCCCGGTCGTGGATCACCAGGGCCTTGCCGTGCCGCTTGGCCATCGCGATGTGGCGGCGGAACGACTCCTTCTGGATCTCCACGCCCTCCGGCCCGGTGCGGAAGTAGTCGAGGCCGGTCTCGCCGACCGCGAGGACCTGCGGCAGCGCCGCGAGCGCGTCGATCTCGGCCAGCGCCGCGTCCAGCGCGGCCTGCCCGCCGGGCTCGCGCCGCTGCCCGGACCAACCGTCGGGGTCGCCGAGGAAGATCCGCGGCGCCTCGTTGGGGTGCAGGGCGACGGCGGCGTGCACCTGCTCGAACCGGGCCGCCAGGTCGGCGGCCCAGCGCGAGCCGGGCACGTCGCAGCCGACCTGGACGACGGTGGCCACCCCGACCGAGGCGGCCTTGGCCAGGCCCTCCTCGGGGGTGCCGGACTGCATGTCCAGATGGGTGTGCGAGTCGGCGACCGCCACCGCCAGCGGGGCGGGCAGCGGCGGCGGGGTGGCCCGGTCGTCGTCCTTCTTCGGCATCAGTCGTCCTTCTCCGGCCCCGGGGGGCCGGACTCCGTCGGCCTCAGGAGGCCGGCTTCTCCTCAAGACGGGGGAACAGGATCTCGCCCTTGGTGACGGTGGCCCCGGCGGGCAGCCGGCCCCACCGCGCCGCCCCGGCGACGGTCTGCGCGGCGAGCGCGCCCAGCCCCGCCTCGGCGCCGAGCGAGACCCAGAGCTTCTCGGCGGTGCTCGGCATCACCGGGTTGAGCAGCACGGCGGTGCCCCGCAGAGCCTCGGCCGCGGTGTAGAGGATGGTGGCCAGCCGGTCCCGGCCCTCGGCCGAGTCGTCCTTGGCGACCTTCCACGGCTCCTGCTCGGTGAGGTAGCCGTTGACCTGCTTGACGAAGTCGAAGACCGCCGCGAGCCCGCCCGCGAAGTCCAGTTCCTCGCCGATCTTCCGGTCGGCGGTCGCGACCGCCGTCGCGAGGCCCTCCGCGACGGCCCGCTCGGCCTCGCCCGGCGCCGCCGCGGCCGGCAGCGCGCCGTCGAAGTACTTGCCGACCATGGCCGCCACCCGGGAGGCGAGGTTGCCGAAGTCGTTGGCCAGCTCGGAGGTGTACCGGGCGGTGAAGTCCTCCCAGGAGAACGAGCCGTCGGTGCCGAACGGGATCGCCCGCAGGAAGTAGTAGCGGTAGGCGTCCACGCCGAAGTGCGAGGTGAGGTCGGTGGGGGCGATGCCGGTCAGGTTGGACTTGGACATCTTCTCGCCGCCGACCATCAGCCAGCCGTTGGCGACGACCCGCTTCGGCAGCGGCAGGCCCGCGGCCATCAGCATCGCGGGCCAGATCACCGCGTGGAAGCGCAGGATGTCCTTGCCGACCAGGTGCACCGACGCCGGCCACAGCTCGGCGAACCGCTCGGGGTCGGCGCCGTAGCCGGCCGCGGTGATGTAGTTCTGCAGCGCGTCCACCCACACGTACAGCACGTGCTTCTCGTCCCAGGGCAGGGGGACGCCCCAGTTGAATGTGGAGCGGGAGATGGAGAGGTCCTGCAGGCCCTGCTCGACGAAGCGCAGCACCTCGTTGCGGGCCGACTCGGGGGCGATGAAGCCGGGATTCTCGGCGTAGAACTCCAGCAGCCGGGGGCCGTACGCGGAGAGCCGGAAGAAGTAGTTCTCCTCCTCCAGCCACTCGACCGGCTTCTTGTGGATCGGGCAGAGCTTCTCGCCCTCGGTGGCACCGTCGAGCAGTTCGGCGGGGAGCTTGTACTCCTCGCAGCCGACGCAGTACGGGCCGGAGTAGCCGCCCTTGTAGATCTCGCCCTTGTCGTACAGGTCCTGGACGAACTCCTGCACCCGGGCGGTGTGCCGCTCCTGGGTGGTGCGGATGAAGTCGTCGTTGGCGATCTCAAGGTGCTGCCAGAGCGGCTTCCAGGCCTCCTCGACCAGCTTGTCGCACCACTCCTGCGGGGTGACGCCGTTGGCTTCGGCGGTGCGCAGGATCTTCTGACCGTGCTCGTCGGTGCCGGTCAGGTACCAGACCTTCTCGCCGCGCTGGCGGTGCCAGCGGGTCAGCACGTCGCCCGCCACGGTGGTGTACGCGTGGCCGAGGTGGGGACGATCGTTGACGTAGTAGATCGGGGTGGTGACGTAGTACGCGGGGGTGGTGCCCCCGGTGGTGCTGTGCTCTGCAGTGGCCGCCATGGTCCGCAAGCTTAGTCGGGCCCGCGCACGCCCCCCGACCGCGAGGCCCGGCGGC
>NZ_BAAAKJ010000515.1:7599-9754 GCF_039527695.1 Kitasatospora putterlickiae | reverse complement strand
CCAGCCCGGCGGCGCCGCCGACCGGTCCGTGACCGGAGGGGTCAGAACAGCTTCAGCTTGTCGTCGTCGATGCCGCGCAGCTCGTCGTAGTCCAGCACCACGCAGCCGATGCCGCGGTCGGTGGCCAGCACCCGCGCCTGCGGCTTGATCTCCTGCGCGGCGAAGACGCCCTTCACCGGCGCCAGCAGCGGGTCGCGGTTGAGCAGTTCCAGGTACCGGGTGAGCTGCTCGACGCCGTCGATCTCGCCGCGGCGCTTGATCTCGACGGCGACGGTCGCGCCGTCCGCGTCGCGGCACAGGATGTCCACCGGGCCGATCGCGGTCGGGTACTCGCGGCGGATCAGCGACCAGCCGGAGCCGAGCACCTCCATCCGGTCCGCGAGCAGCTCCTGGAGGTGTGCCTCGACGCCGTCCTTGATCAGGCCGGGGTCCACGCCGAGTTCGTGCGAGGAGTCGTGCAGCACCTCCTCCAGCGTGATGATGAGCTTCTCGCCGGCCTTGTTCTCCACCGTCCAGACCCCGTCGGCCTCCTTGAGGACGCACGGCGGGGACATCCAGTTGAGCGGCTTGTAGGCGCGGTCGTCGGCGTGGATGCTGACGCTGCCGTCGGCCTTGACCAGGATGAGCCTGGTGGCGGAGGGCAGATGGGCGGAGAGCCGACCGGCATAGTCGACTGAGCAGCGGGCAATTACGAGACGCACGGTCGACCACGCTAGCCCACCGGGGCCAGTTGATGCGATTCCACGACGACCGGGTGAAGAATCCGCGAACCCCGCCACCATGGATCCCCTGCGATCCCGCGAAAGCCTGTCGGCACCCTGGCGGCCACCACCATAGGCCGCTACGGTGTGTGACGGATTGCTTGCGGGAGCGCTGTCAACGGGGATGGAGACTTCAGATGAACGATCCGACAGGATCCGGCCAATGTGGTGCACCCGGACGCATTACCGGAGCAATCCACAGGAATCACCGGCCTGGCCCGTCGTTGACTGCCACGCTGTTCTGAGCGGCCGGCGCCCCTGACCGACGTCCCTCCACGGTCAGCGGCGCCCCCGCGTCGGCGCGGTTGCCGGAACCCGGCCGTCCGACGGCGTCACACCCGTCCGACGGTGCTCCGGACACACACGCGTCCCCACCCTCACCCTCAGCTTGGACTTGGACTACGCAGCACCACCCGGGCGCCGCGCGGGTGGAACGCGAGAGGAGAACCCATGTCGCTCGACGTCTCACCGGCCCTGTTGGAGAAGGCCGAGCGGGACGAGGTCGACGAGCGGGAGTTCGTCGACTGCGTCCGCGTCTCCCTGCCGTACGCCTGGGACCTGATCAGCTCGCTGGTCGCCCAGACGAACGTCGATGGCACCGACTTCGCCGACAACCAGGTACCGCCGCCCAGCGAGCAGGCCCGCGGCCAGCTCCTGCGGGCGCTCGCCAGCAACGCCATCCGGGGTGCCCTGGAGCGGCACTTCGGTGTCGAGCTGGCCTTCCAGAACTGTCACCGGGTGGCGGTGTTCCGGCCGTCCTCCGCCAACAAGAAGCGCTACGAGCGCTTCACCTCGGTCCGCGAACAACTGCTCAACCAGTCCGACGAACTCCGGGACTGCTGATCGCCCGCCCGCTTGTCGCCGGCTCCCCTCCGGGACGCTCCGACCCGGTCGGGGACGGGCAGGGCGGCTCAGCTCAGCTGCGGTAGTACCTCGGAGCCCAGCCGGGCGATGTTGTGCAGGGTCGCCTCCCGGTCGCCGCTGCCCTCGGCGAGCAGGGCGAAACGGCGGATGCCGGTCCGTTCGGCGGTGGCCAGGAGCCGGTCGGCGCACTGCCGGGGCGTCCCGACCGCGTGCAGGTCGCAGAGCAGCTCGGTGTACTGGCGCGGGTCGCGCATCTTGCGCTCCCGGCCGTCCACCGTGCGGTGCGCGCCGAGCCCGAACTCGAACCAGCCGGGCATCGCGCGCAGCAGAGTGGCCCGGGCCGCCGAGGTGCGGTCGTCGACCTGGGCCACCCCGGCCGCGATGTGCTGCCGGCCGACCCGGCGCAGCTGCTCCTCGCCGCGTCCGGCCGCCAGCCAGGCGGAACGATACAGCTCCAGCATGTGCAGCTTGTCCTCGTCGCCGGAGTGCATGCCGAGCAGCATCGGCAGGCCGCGTTCGGCGGCGGTGCG
>NZ_BAAAKJ010000515.1:3078-7523 GCF_039527695.1 Kitasatospora putterlickiae | reverse complement strand
GTGCCGAGGTCGTGGCGGAGAACCGGGCGGGGATCGCGATCAGCGGCCGGCGGGCGGCCGGCGGTGGTGAGCTGTTCGTCGGCGGGGCCGTCGGCGTCCTGGCGCTGACGGGGCAACCGCAGCACGCCGGTCCGGCCGTCGAGGCCCAGCCAGGCGCCGAGGTCCGGGCGCCGGGGCGGCTCGGTGGCCCGGGGCACCACGGCCACCTCGGGGAAGCTGAACTGGGGTCCGGCCGCGCCCACCCGGGAGCCGCGCAGCCAGCGGAGCAGCAGGTCGAGGCGTTCCGGGAAGCCCCCCTCGAAGGCGTCCACGCCGCCGCCGAAGACGTCCAGGTCGATCCACGGGCCGCCGCGGCCCACTCCGAGCGTGAAGCGTCCGCCGGAGGTGAGGTGGAGCAGCGCGGCCTGTTCGCCCAGGGCCACCGGGTGCGTGGTGGAGAGCACGCTGACCGCCGTGCCGATGCCGATCCGCCGGGTGCGGCCGAGCAGCAGCGCGGCCAGTGTGGCGGCGTTGGGGCAGACCCCGTACGGGACGAAGTGGTGCTCGGCCAGCCAGACGCCGTCCAGCCCCGCCTGCTCCGCCGCGACGGCGGCGCGCACGGTGCGGTCCAGCGCCTCGCCGTGGGTCTGGCCGGGGAACTGCGCGGAGAGCAGGAACGCGCCGACCCGGACCGGCGCGGTGTCCGCGGTGGCGGTGCCGGCGCGCTGGGCGGCCGGCAGCGGGGCGCCCGCGGTGGCGGTGACGCCCGTGGCGCCGGTGGCGGTCAGCGTCGGGCCGGGGGCCGGCGGGCGGACGCCGACGGGCCGACGGGTCTGGGCGCGGGTGCTGGTTCTGGTCATTCTGAGGCCTCCTCGGGTGCGCGCAGGGTCTGCGGGCCCCGCCTGTCCCCTCGTGAGTAGCCGATGTCATGTGCCAATGGCACGCCGGCGCACCAATTTCCCAGAGAAACGGGTGGATCTCCGGAGAAACACCCGATCATCCTCCGATGCCGTGATAGTGGCCCGGATGAGTGGTGACCGGCCGTAGGCTGGAACGGTTCCCGCAACCCGTAGAGAGGTAGCCGCCGTGTCGCCCCGACGCAACCGGATCAAGAGCGCCGCCGACCCCGGCCGGGCGGAGCCGACCGCACCGCTGGGCGGCTCGATGCGCCGGACCGAGAACTACCAGGGCGACGACTGGGTGGTGCAGACGGTCGCCGGTACGGCCGGTCGGAGCTACCGCTGCCCGGGCTGCGACCAGGAGATCCCGCCCGGGACGGGCCACCTGGTGGCCTGGCCGATGCACGGCGCGGGGGTGGACGACCGCCGGCACTGGCACCGGGCCTGCTGGGGCGCGCGGGAGCGCCGGGCCTCGAACCTGCTCCGCGGCCGCGGCGCTCCCCGGTACTGATCCGTGACCGGCCGGCCGGCGCTCAGGCGTCGCGCTTCTTCAGCACCAGTGCTCCGCCGACCAGCGCGGCGAGCGTCCAGGCCAGGCAGATGACGAAGCCCGCCCACGGCCCGTACGGCTGGTCGTGCTGCTCGTAGACCAGCAGCATCCGGGAGCCGGCGTAGTCGGGGAAGTAGTGGGCGACGGTCTTGGCGCCCGGCACCGCCGAGAGGATCGGCGAGAGCAGGAAGAAGAACGGCACCAGGACGCCCAGCGCCAGCGTCTGGTTGTGCAGCATCGCGGTGACGCCGGCCGAGAACAGGCAGAGCATGGTGAGGTAGAACGCGGCGCCGAACACCGCCCGCAGCACGTGCGGCTCGCCCAGTGAGGTGGAGTGGTCGCCGAGCAGCGCCTGGCCGGCGAAGAAGGTGAGGAACGCCGTCACCAGCGAGACGGCCAGGGCGAGCGCGCCGAGCACCACGGCCTTGCCGGTGAGCAGGGTGCCGCGCTGCGGGACGGCGGCCAGGGTGACCCGGATCATCCCGGTGCTGTACTCGTTGCCGATCGCCAGCACGCCGAAGACGATGATGGCCAGCTCGCCGAGCATGATGCCGGCGAAGGCGGTGCCGGTGGCGTCGAAGGGGGAGTCCTCGCTGCGGAACTCCTCGAAGTTGTTGTTGGTGAGCAGGGACAGCAGCGCGCCGACGACCAGGGTGACCACGAAGGTCAGCGCGAGCGTCCAGACCGTCGAGCGGACACTGCGGATCTTGGTCCACTCGGAGCGCAGGACCGCGGGGAAGGACGCCATCTCAGTTCTCCTCCGTGCCGCGGGCGGCCGGTCCTCGGCCCCGGCCGCCCTGCCAGTCGGCGCCCCAGGCGCCGGGTGCGCCGGCCGCGTCGCGGCCCGGCCCGTCACCGGCGTGGTACTCGACCGCGTCGGCCGTCATCTGCATGAACGCCTCCTCCAGCGAGGCCTGCTGCGGGCTGAGCTCGTGCAGCACCACGCCGTTCGCGGTGGCCAGCTCGCCGAGCGCGGCGAGGTCGCCGTCGACCACCTCGTAGGAGCCGTCCGGCCCGGGCTCGTGCCGCAGTCCGGCACCGGCCAGGACATCGAGCAGCCGCTCGGGCTGCGGGCTGCGCAGCCGCACGGCGGAGCGGGAGTTGCGGCGGATGAACTCGGCCATCGGCAGATCGGCGAGCAGCCGGCCCTTGCCGATGACCACCAGGTGGTCGGCGGTGACGGCCATCTCGCTCATCAGGTGGGAGGAGACGAAGACGGTGCGGCCCTCGGTGGCGAGGCGCTTCATGAGGTTGCGGATCCAGAGGATGCCCTCCGGGTCGAGGCCGTTGACCGGCTCGTCGAACATGACGATCTCCGGGTCGCCGAGCAGCGCGCTGGCGATGCCCAGGCGCTGGCCCATGCCGAGCGAGAAGCCGCGGGCGCGCTTGCGGGCGACCGGGGTGAGGCCGACCAGGGCGAGCACCTCGTCCACCCGGCGTTCGGGGATCCGGTTGCTCTGGGCGAGCCAGAGCAGGTGGTCGCGGGCGGTGCGGCCGGGGTGGACGGCCTTGGCCTCCAGCAGCGCGCCGATGTACTTGAGCGGTTCGCTGAGCTGTCCGTACCGCTTGCCGTCGATGGTGACGCGGCCGCCGGTGGGGCGGTCGAGGTCGAGGATCATGCGCATGGTGGTGGACTTGCCGGCGCCGTTGGGCCCGAGGAACCCGGTGACCACGCCCTGGGGCACCTTGAAGCTCAGCCGGTCCACGGCCAGGGTCGTGCCGTAACGTTTGGTCAGGTCGTGCAACTCGATCATGGAGACTCCCTCACTCTCCGTCAGGCTATGACAAAGCGGACAAGGCGGCCCGCTGAGTGGGCCCGCCGGGCGCACCGGAATACGGTGGCCCCATGACCCAGCCCCCCTCCGCAGTGTCGGTCCGCGAGAGCGGTACCGGAACACCCCTCGTGCTGTTGCACGCCTTTCCGCTCAACGCCGCCATGTGGTCCGCCCAACTGGACGAGCTGCCCGGTCCGGCCGGGGACCGGGCCCGGGTGATCGCCCCCGACCAGCGCGGCTTCGGCGGCGCCGGGCTGGGCTCCGGTGAACCCTCGCTGGAGGCCGTCGCCGACGACGTCGTCCGGCTGCTGGACGCCGCCGGGATCGACCGGGCGGTGCTCGGCGGGATCTCCATGGGCGGCTACGTGGCGATGGCCTTCGCCGAGCGCCACCCGGACCGGCTGGCCGGCCTGCTGCTGGCCAACACCAAGGCCACCGCCGACCCGCGGGCCGCCAGGGAGAACCGGGAGCGGATCGCCTCCGCCGTACTGGCCCGCGACAGCGTCCGGCTGCTGCTCGACGAGCGGATGGCGAACGGCCAGCTCGGCCCGGACTCGCAGCACCTGGCCGACCGGGTGCGGGAGATGATCGCCGCCGCCCCGCCGGCCGCCGTCGCCTGGGCGCAGCGGGCCATGGCGGCCCGCCCGGAGCGGCTGGACGTGCTGGCCGGGCTGCGGGTGCCGGCCGCCGTGGTGGCGGGCGCCGAGGACGCGCTGATGCCGCTCGCCGAGGCGGAGCTGATGACGCGGGCGCTGCCGGACGCGGAGCTGACGGTGCTGCCCGGGGTCGGCCACCTGAGCGCGATCGAGGCGCCGGAGGCGTTCGACGCGGTGGCGCTGCGACTGCTGGAGCGGGTGGCGGCGGAATGAGGGAGGAGCGGGCGGAGACCGGCGGCTGGGACTTCTCCGCGCTGGAGGTGACCGGACGGATGCCGGTGACCAACCGGGCGGACGGGCTGCTCGAACTGACCCTGGAGCCGCTGGGCGAGGACTACTGGCTGCGCCCGGGGGAGACGTTCATCGTCACCTCGTACGGGGACTACGGCTCCGGTCACCCCTTCGAGGTGCAGTACTGGCCGGACTCGGTGTCGGTCTGGTGCACCTCGTGGTTCGGGACGGTCTCGGACGACGAGGGCAACCAGCTGAGCTGCGGGCACCAGCGTCCGGACGGCGCCTACCCGCGCTGAGGACGCGCCGAGGCCGGGCCGAGGACGCGCCGGGTAACGGCGAACGGGACGGGCCC
>NZ_BAAAKJ010000515.1:0-3070 GCF_039527695.1 Kitasatospora putterlickiae | reverse complement strand
CGTCCCGGCCTGCGGGCCGCGTCAGCGCGACTGCTGGGCGGGCACGCCCATGGTGTCGTCGTTCGGCAGCGAGGCGGCGGCCACGGCCGCGCCGGTCAGCGTCGCCAGCATCTCGCGGACGTTGGTCAGCTGGGCGTTGATGCTGTCGCGGCGGTTGGTGAGCGCCGCCAGCTCGCGCTCGGATTCGCTGCGGATCCGGTCGGCCTTGGCGTTGGCGTCGGCCACGATGTCCTCGGACTGGCGCTGGGCCGTCTCGACGGTCTGGCGGGCGCGGCGCTCGGCGTCGGTGCGCAGCTTCTCGGCCTCCAGGCGGAGCTGCTCGGCGCGGTGCTCGATCTCGGCCAGTCGCTTCTCGGCCTTGGCCTGACGGGCGGCCAGGTCGCGCTCGGACTGCTCGCGGCGCTTGGCCAGGTTGGTCTCGAACTCCAGCGCGGCCTGGGCGGCCTTGGTGCGGGTCTCCTCGAAGAGGGCGTCCGCCTCCTCGCGCTTGTTCTGGGCGTCCTTGTTGGCCTCGGCCCGCAGCTGGGCGGCGTCGCTCTTGGCCTTGTCGACGATCCGCAGACCCTCGTCCTCCGCCTTGGCCTTGCGGTCCTTGGCGTAGTTCTCGGCCTCGGTGCGGACCTGCTGGGCGGCCGCCTCGGCGAGCTCGCGGTGCTGCTCGGCGGCGCGGTGCGCCTCCTCGCGCAGGTCCTTGGCCTCCTCCTCGGCGAGCCGCAGGATCTTCTCGACCCGGGCACCGAGACCGGCGTACGACGGCTCCGCCTCGGCGACCGCCGCCTGGGCGGTCTGGGTCTCCAGGTGGAGCTCCTCGATGCGCTTCTCAAGGGCGCTGATCCGGGTCAAGGCACTGTCACGGTCGGCCACCAGCTTGGTGATCCGCTCGTCGACCTGGGCGCGCTCGTACCCACGGCGCACCAGGTCGAAGCCGTGAGGGGAGTGACTGTCGCTCATGGGGTTCTGGGCTTCCTGTCGTCAAACCGCTGAGGTGGTTGAGGGAATCCTGACACGGTACCGGAGTGTCGGCGATGAAACGCCGTTGTCCCGCGGACAATGTCCGCTCAATCGGGTGGTGCGTTCTTGGAACGATTGCCACCCGACCGGGGGGAGCCAATTCCGGCACCAGCCTTGGCACCCCCGTCCTTCTTGGAACCGCTCCCCCCGTTGGCCTGCGCGACCGGTGACGGTGCCTCGAAGGCCTCCAGGGCGGACAGCACGTCCTGTACCCGGGAGATCTCCGTGTTGATGTCCTTGCGACGGCGCACCAGTTCGTCCAGCTCGCGCCGGCCCTCGTCGGTGGCCCGCTTCGCCTCGGCCCGCGCCTCGGCGAGCAGCCGCTCGGCCTCCGCCTTCGCCAGTTCGATCTGTTCGTCGGAGGCCCGGTCGGCGGCCCGCACCCGCTTCTCGGCCTCCGCCGACGCCGTCTCCAGCCGCTCCTCCGCCTCGTCCTGAGCGGACTTCAGCTTGGCCTCGGCCTTGATGATCAGGGCCTCGGCGCGGTCGGTGGAGCTGGCGAGCTTGGTCTCGGCCTCCTTCAGCAGGCCCTCGGCCTTGCGGACGGCCGACAGGCGCACCTTGCTGGCCTCGGCGGACGCCTCCGAGGTCAGCTCGTTGGCCCGGTCCTCGGCGGCGGCGACCAGCGCGGCGGCCCGGTCCTCGGCTTCGGCGACGGTGGCGACCGCCTGCTCCTCGGCCTCGGTCAGCTGCTCCTGGGCGGCGGTCACCAGCGCGTCCACCCGCTCGCCGGCCGACTTCATGGCCTGCGCGTTCTCCTTGCGGGCGCGCTCGTGCAGGGCCTCCACCTCGGCGTCGGTGCGCTCGCGCAACTCCTCGGCGCGCTCGCGGATCGCGGTGGCGTCCCGGCGGGCCTCGGAGAGCAGCGCGTCGGCGTCGGCGCGGCCCTTCTCGACCGCCTCCTGCCCGGCGGCCTCGCCGGCCGCGACCAGCCGGTCGGCCTCCTTGCGGGCGGCGGCGACCATCGCGTCCGCCTGCTCCTCGGCGGCGGCCGTGGTGGCCAGCGCGGTGGTCCGGGCGTCCTCGCCGAGCGACTCGGCGTCCGCGAAGGCCTTCTCCAGCACGGACTTGGCCCGCTCGCGGGTCGCCCTGTCGAACTTCTCGGCGGTCTCGCGGACCTCGGCGTCGTAGGCGTCGGCGCGGCCGTGGGTGGCCGTGTCGTACTCGTCGGCGAGGGTGCGGGTGGCGAGCGCGTACTCCTCGGCCTCGGCGCGCAGCGCGGCGGCGTACTCCTCCGCCTCGGCGACGGTCGCGGCGGCCCGCTCCTCGCCGGCGGCCACCATCCGGGCGGCCAGCTGCTCGGACTCGGCGCGCTGCTGCTCGGCGGCCTCCTGGGCGGCGCGCAGGGTGTCCTCGGCCTCGGCGCGCAGCCGCTCGTCGTAGGCCTGCGCCTCGGCGCGCTGCCGGGCCAGTTCCAGCTCGGCGGCCTCGCGGTCGGCGGCCAGCTCCAGCCCGGTCTGCTCGCGCAGGGCGGTCGTCTCGGCGGCGGTCCGGGCGCGCAGGTCGGCGGTCTCGCGCTCGGCGGTCTCGCGCAGCCGAGCCGTCTCCTGCTCGGCGGCGGCCCGCAGCTCGGCGGTCTCGCGGTCGGCGAGCGCGCGCAGCTCGGTGGTCTCCCGGTCGGCGGTGTCGCGCACCTCGGCGGCGGCCCGCTCGGCCTGCTCGCGCAGCTCCTCGGCGTCCCGCTCGGCGGCGGCCCGGAGTTCGGCGATCTGCTGGGAGGCGGTCTCGTGCAGCCCGGCCACCGACTGGCGGACCTCGGCGGCCTCCTCGTCGGCGGCCTCGACCAGCGCGGCGGCCTCGGTGCGGCCGGCCTCGACGAGTTCCTCGCCGTCGCGCCGGGCCCGCTCCAGCTCCTCGCCGGCCTCGGCGCGGATCGCGGCGGCGGTGGCGCGGGCCTCGGACAGCTCGCGGCCGGCTTCGGCGCGGACCGTCTCGGCCTGCTCCTCGGCGAGCGCCAGCTCGGCCGTGCCCCGCTCGCGCAGTTCCCTGGCGGCGGTTTCGGCCTGCTCGCGGACGCGTTCGGCGTGGGTGTCGGCGGCTTCGCGGACGGCGGCGGCCT
>NZ_BAAAKJ010000514.1:0-1624 GCF_039527695.1 Kitasatospora putterlickiae | reverse complement strand
TGACTCAATCCTCTCAGAGAATCGAGCCTCCATTCGAACCGGTGCGGTTCACGGGGTGGTCGGCGTGGGGCAGCAGTGCCGGGGCCATGTCGCTGGAGCAGTGCTCGCCGAAGGCGGCGAGGGCGATGGAGAGAGTGCGGGGGTCCTGCTCGCTGTGAAGCAGCGGGCGCAGGAAGTCCTCCGCTTCGCGGGTGAAGGGGAGCTCGGTGTCGTCCACGTCGACGCTGACGCTCAACCCGATTCCCAGGTGGTTGATCGTGTCGAGTCCGAATCGCCTGCGGTCACGGTCGGATGTGTCCTGGGCTGCTTCGAGGGCCCAGTCGAAGGTCTCCTGGTCGATCCGCAGCCCCAGGTGGAAGACCGAGGCGAACCAGTCGTCGTGATCGGGATCGGCGTGCACCAGAGCACGGGCCATCAGCTCGTCGGGCGAGCGGTGGACGCCCAGTGCGACCTCCAGATCGGTGATGACACCCCAGTGGGCGGGCGGCTGCCCGATCCCCGCCCCTGTCCCGGACGCGAGGGCCTCCTGTGCGGCACGCAGCGCCCGCCGGTGCGGGCTGTCGCTGCCGAGGGGATCACTGCAGCGGGACAAGAGGGCCTGGAGCACCCAGTACCGGCCGTTCTCCGCCGCCCATGTCACGGGGTCCACATCTCCGTCCCATGGACGGCTTACATCGACGTCCCAGGCGACCAAGTGGTCGACGACCTTGTCGCGTCCGGCGTGCGCGGCGGCGGTCAGCAGGGTCACGGCGTCGTCGCCGGCCAGGTCGTCCGCGGTGGCGTCATGAAGGAGTTCGAGTGCCGCGTCGTCGTCTTCGCGTTCGACAGCGGCCAGTAGCAAGGGCAGATCCACCGGCCGATTGTGCCCGCGAACGGGTTGGGGAGCGAACGAGTTTCCGGCAGGCTCCGTCCTGGCCACAACCGCTGCGCGATTGAGCCCCAGCCTCCGGAGCGGTCAAGATCACTTGGCAAACGGTCAAGATCACCTGTCACAGGACACCAGCAGACCGCCCCCGAGAGCCATCTCGTCGAAGCCGTGACCGCGCTGCTGGCGTGCCATGACCAGCTCGGCGACGAGGCGCTGGCCCTACTGGCCGCCGAGAAGCAGGACACGTCCGAGGGGCGCCGGGCCCGGAAGGCGCGCACCGCGCTGCGCGAGGCCGCCGACATGCTGCTGACCGCCGTCCAGACCCTGGCCACCGTCCACGGGAGCGCCGGCCTCGGTGTCGACGGCGCGGTCAGCCACAGCGCCGACGGCACCCCCGTGACCCTGCTCCCCATGCTCAGCACCCAGCAGACCCTCCTCCTGGACGCCTGGGAGAGCGTCCAGGACACGGTGGACCACCTCGACACCAAGACCTTCCCCGCCACCAAGAAGAACCCCGTCCCGGCCCGCGAGCCGGCCCGCACCCGCGGCGCGCTGCTGCGCCTGCGCGACGGCGTCCTCGCGCTCGGCCGCGAGCTGGATGCGCGAGGCCTCGGCGACGACGCCGCCGAGTGCCGGGACAGCGCACAGCAGCTGGAACGGCTGGAGGTGCGCGTGTGCCCGCCGTCCGACCGAACCGGTCCGGCCGCCGCCGAGGCCGGTGTCCTTCAGGGCGTCGGGCGCTGAACCGGCGGGCCG
>NZ_BAAAKJ010000513.1:6470-8489 GCF_039527695.1 Kitasatospora putterlickiae | reverse complement strand
TCGGCGACGGCGCGGCCGGACCGGCCCCGGGGACCCCGGGCGGCGCGGGCCCGCCGGGCCCGGCCGGGCGGATCACCGCGTGGAAGGCGGCGGGCTCGCGGCTGGCACTGCTGCCCGTGCGGCTCTTCCTCGGCATCACCTTCGTCTACGCCGCGCTCGACAAGCTCTCCGACAGCCACTACCTGGCCGGAGCCGGCGACCCGGCCTCGTTCGTCTCGCAGACCCTGGCCGTCAAGGGATCCAGCCCGGTCGGCCCCCTGCTCGGCCCGGCCCTGGACCACCCCACCCCGTTCGCCCTGCTGGTCGCCTTCGGCGAGCTGGCGGTGGGCCTGGGCACCCTGCTCGGCCTCTGGGGCCGGCTCGCCGCCGCCGGCGGGGCGCTGATCAGCCTCACCCTCTGGCTCACCGTCAGCTGGAACGTCTCGCCGTACTACCTCGGCAACGACCTCGCCTACCTGATGGCCTGGACGCCGCTGCTGCTGGCCGGCACCCCGTACCTCTCGGTGGACGGCTACCTCGCCCGGCGCTCCGCCCGGGACCGCCGGCGCGGCCTGAGCGAGGACCACGTCCGGCGCCGGGCCCTGATGGACGGCGGCATCGCGGCCGTCGCGCTGGGCGGCGCGGGACTGCTCACCGGCTCGCTGACCGCCACCTTCGGGCGGGACAAGCCCACCGCGAAGGCGAAGCAGTCGCCCGCCCCGGCGCCGGTCACGGTGGCCGCCGCGAGCGTCCCGGTCGGAGGCTCGGCCCAGGTCAAGGACCCGGCCAGCGGCGACGCGGTCTACGTGGTGCAGCCCAAGGAGGGCCAGTACTGCGCGTTCTCCTCGGTCTGCACCCACTCCGGCTGCGCGGTCGACGCGCCGAAGAACGGCCAGCTGTACTGCCCCTGCCACGGTTCCCGGTTCGACGCGGCCACCGGCGCGGTGCTGAACGGCCCGGCCACCAAGCCGCTGCCGAAGTACCGGGTCACCAAGGACGGCGACCAGCTCCGGCTGGGACCGCTGGAGGCCTAAGGCGTGTCTGACAATTCCCGCCGGGCGTGCGACGCGAATGGTCAGACGCGCCCTAGTTTTCCCGGTCCTCCGGCCGGGAGCGGCGGACCGCCGCCGCCACCGCCCCGGCCAGGCCGCCCACGCCCAGGACGATGAAGGTCACCGGGATGACGATCCGGCCGTTCACCGAGACGTCGTTCACCGCCGCCACCAGGTAGAGCACGGCGATCGCGGTGAACAGCCCCCCGGCGATCAGCGAGAACAGGTCGAGCCGGTGCTTCCTCACTGCTGGACCACCTTGATGCTGCCGAGCCCGACCTTCAGCGTGAGGTCGAGCGTGCCTGTGGATGTCTGTCCGTTCGTCGGGAGCAACTGGTAGTCGCGGTTTCCCGGGCCGTCGTTGGCGGCCTCCCGGTCGGCGAGGCGGACCTCGACCAGGCCGGTCTCGCTGCGCACGTTGACCGTGGCGCTCGACGGCACCGTCACGGTCAGTTCGCCGGCGCCCAGCTCGACCGTGGTGGCCAGGGTCGCCCCGGCCGGGTCGAGCGCGCCGAGGTCCAGGTTCGCCGAGCCGACGCCCAGCGAGTACTTCGGACGCAGGTCGGCGGCCGTGGCGACGGTCCAGGAGCGTTCGCCGGCGATGTTCCGCGCGGAGACCGAGGACCCGCCGACCGCGGTCAGCGCGATGGTGAGCAGCAGGCCCGGGACCACCAGCCGGCGGGCCCGGCCGAACTTCGCGCCGAGCAGCAGGGTCAGCCCGATCACCAGCAGCGCGGTGGCCAGCACGCTGCCGGCCCGCACCGTCGACCCGCCGTCGGCCGAGACCGACCAGACGGCGCTGGCCGCGCCGACCGCCAGCAGCAGGCCGATCAGGCCGAGCGGGGAGCGCTCGCGCCGGTGCACCACCACGGGCGGCCGCGGCGGGGCGGGCGGGACGGGCCCGGCCTCCTTGCGCAGCGGGTCGCCCTCCGGCAGGCCCGAGTCCACGAAGCCCAGCCAGGCCTGCTTGATCCCGAGGATCGCGCGG
>NZ_BAAAKJ010000513.1:3293-6414 GCF_039527695.1 Kitasatospora putterlickiae | reverse complement strand
CCCACCACGGGCGGGCCGGGGCGCCGGGCGGCGGGGTCGGCGCGCCGCCGCCGTACGGGTTGCGCTCGGGGTGGCGCGGGTCCCACAGGTAGCCGGACGGGCCGGCGTGCGGGGTGTCGGCGGGGACGGTGCCCGCTTCGCGCGCGGCGGCGTGCCGGGCGCGGGCCTCGTCGTCCGCGGCCGGCTCCTCGCGCGGCCAGCGGTAGCCGTCCGCGGCGGGGCCGGCGTCCGGGAAGTACCGGTCGTACGGGCCGCCCGGCCGTTCGGGCTCCCCGTGCCCGTACCCGTACCCGTGGCTGTGGGAGTGGCCGTGGCCCTGGTCGTGGTGGTGCCGGCGGCGGCGACGGCGGCCCCGGCCGCCGCGGCGGCGCTCCGGGTCGTAGCGGACGGCCAGGAAGACCAGCCCGGCGAGCAGCAGCGGGAACAGCTGGTCGCCGTCGCCCATCGAGGAGAAGAAGACACCGGTGCCGATCACGGTCAGCAGCACCGCGCCGACCGACTGGCCGTCCACCCGGCCGGTGAGCACCCGCTGCAGCTCGGTGCGGCCGGAGCCGCCCTTGCCGTCCGCGCCCTGCTCGGTCGGCACGATCAGCCAGGCCAGGCCGTACAGGAAGAGGCCGAGGCCGCCGGAGAGGCAGAGCACGACCGTCACCACGCGGAACACCACCGGGTCGATGTCCAGGTGCCGGCCGAGGCCGCCGCAGACGCCGGCCACCACGCGGTGGTGCTCGGCCCGGGTCAGCGGGGGTCGGTCGGGCGCGGGCGGGGCGCTCGTCCCGGCCTCGTGGAGCTCCTCTGCGCGGTGGTCTTCGGTCATGCCCACCATCCTGGTGGGTGCCGGACCCCACCCCAACCGGTCCCGCCCCTGCTCGGACCCTGACTTGTCCCTGATAAGGGTCAGGGCCTCACCCTGATGCGGCCGGGTCCGCGCGCGTGGAACCATCGGTGCCGTGGCAGCACCCGGTTCCGACTCCCGCCCCCTCGCCCCCGAGCCCGCGCCGCCCGGGGGCGGCGACCCGTCCGCGCCCGACCACGGGCGGCCGCCGTACCGCCGGCTGTACCGCAGCCCGCAGGGACGGATGCTCGGCGGTGTCGCGCACGGGCTCGCCGTGCACCTCGGACTGCCCGTCAGCTGGGTGCGGATCGCCTTCGTGGTGCTGTTCTTCGCCCAGGGCCTCGGCGGGCTGCTCTACGCGGCGTTCTGGTTCGTGGTGCCGATCGGCATCGGCGAGCCCGCCCGGCGGGGCGGCGCGCACTGGGTGTACGTGAACGGCGCCTTCGTCCCGGTCGGCTCCTGGCAGGCGGGCGGCGCCGGGGAGCTGAGCAAGGACGAACGCCGGCGCGGCGGGATGATCCGCCGGCTGCGCGAGGTGCTGCAGCACGCCCTGCGGGGGGAGCCGGCCGAGGCGGGCGAGGGGGCCGACGGCTCCGGCGCGGCGGCGGCCGGCCAGCGGCAGGGCGGGCTGGGCCAGCTGGCCGCGCTGGTGATGCTGGTGATCGGTGTGATCGCCCTGCTCAACGCGCTCAACGTGCAGACCGCCAAGCCGTACACCTGGCCGCTGCTGGCGGTCGGCGTCGGTGTGGCGCTGGTCTGGCGGCAGGCCGACGACTCGCGCTGGCAGCGCTGGTTCGGCCTGGAGGAGGGCGAGAAGCGGCGCGGCGCCTACACCCGGGTCGGCGCGGGCGTGCTGCTGGTGGTGGCGGGCCTCATCGCCTTCCTCGCCACCCAGGGCAGCGATTCGCCGGTCGGCTGGATGATCGAGTCCTCGCTCGCGGTGCTGGCCGGTGTGCTGGTGCTGCTGGGCCCGTACGCGCTGCGGATGTGGCAGGACCTCGGCGCCGAGCGCACCGCCCGCATCCGGGCCCAGGAGCGCGCCGAGATCGCCGCCCACGTGCACGACTCGGTGCTGCACACGCTGACCCTCATCCAGCGCCGCGCCGAGGACCCCAAGGAGGTGCTGAGGCTGGCCCGGGCCCAGGAGCGCGAGCTGCGGCTGTGGCTCTACCGGCCGGAGGCCGTGGCCGAGCAGGCGCCGGACACCATGGCGGAGAGCCTGCGCGCGGTGGTCGCCGAGGTCGAGGACCGGCACGGCGTCCCGGTCGAGGTGGTGATCGTCGGGGACTGCCCGATGGACGATCGGATCGCGGCGCAGATGCAGGCCGCGAGGGAGGCGACCGTCAACGCGGCCAAGTACGGTGGCGGGGGACCGGTCCAGGTCTACGCCGAGGTCGAGGGGAGGACCGTGATGGTGTTCGTCCGCGACCACGGCCCCGGTTTCGACCCGGACACGGTGCCCGAGGACCGGATGGGCGTACGCGAGTCGATCCTCGGCCGCATGAAGCGCAACGGCGGCACCGCACGGGTGCGGCCCGCGCCGGACGGCGGGACCGAGGTCGAGCTGGAGATGGAGAGAGCGAATGACTGAGGCAGCGCCGGAGCGCCGCGCGCGGGTCGTGCTGGTGGACGATCACCGGATGTTCCGGACGGGGGTGCGGGCGGAGATCGGGCGCACCGAGGTGACCGGAATCGACGTGGTCGGCGAGGCCGACGACGTGGAGTCCGCGGTCCGGGTGGTCGCCGAGACGCGGCCCGACGTGGTGCTGCTGGACGTCCACCTGCCCGGTGGCGGCGGCGTCGAGGTACTGCGCCGCTCGGCCGGGCTGATGGGGGAGCAGGGGGGCGTGAAGTTCCTGGCGCTGTCGGTGTCGGACGCGGCGGAGGACGTCATCGGCGTGATCCGCGGCGGCGCCCGCGGCTACGTCACCAAGACGATCACCGGGACCGACCTGGTCGACGCGATCTTCCGGATCGGCGACGGGGACGCCGTCTTCTCGCCGCGGCTGGCCGGCTTCGTGCTGGACGCCTTCGCCGCCACCGACACCCCGCCGGTGGACGAGGACCTGGACCGGCTGACCCAGCGCGAGCGCGAGGTGCTGCGGCTGATCGCCCGCGGTTACGCGTACAAGGAGATCGCCAAGCAGCTGTTCATCTCGGTCAAGACGGTGGAGAGCCACGTCTCGGCGGTGCTGCGCAAGCTCCAGCTGAGCAACCGGCACGAGCTGACCCGCTGGGCCACCGCGCGCCGCCTGGTCTGAGCGGCGCCGCCCGGCCGTCCCGCCC
>NZ_BAAAKJ010000513.1:0-3263 GCF_039527695.1 Kitasatospora putterlickiae | reverse complement strand
CCCCGTCAAGGGCCGGGCGGGCTTGTCGGCGGGTGGCCATAGACTCGTCAGTGCCATGAGTAGCCTCTTTGACGACCTCCCGCTCCCCGGTTTCGAGGCCCCCGCCGCCGGGTCGAAGCAGCCCGCGCCGCCGATCGACGAGGAGCCGCCGCCGTACGAGGACGACGTCCCGTACGACGCCTTCGAGGAGGCGATCCCCGACGGGCTGTTCCAGACCACCGCTTTCAGCGAGCCGGGGAGCGCCGCCGAGGCGGCGCGGGACGCCTGGTACCGCAACGGCGCCGCCCGCCCGGTGATCGACCCGGCCACGCTGCTGGAGGGCATGAACGACCCGCAGCGCGAGGCCGTGCTGCACGCCGGCTCGCCGCTGCTGATCGTGGCCGGCGCCGGCTCCGGCAAGACCCGGGTGCTCACCCACCGGATCGCGTACCTGCTGGCCGCGCGCGGCGCGCAGCCGGGCGAGATCCTGGCGATCACCTTCACCAACAAGGCGGCCGGCGAGATGCGCGAGCGCGTCGAGCAGCTGGTCGGCCCGCGCGCCCGGGCGATGTGGGTCTCCACCTTCCACAGCGCCTGCGTGCGGATCCTGCGCCGCGAGTCCAAGCTGCTCGGCTTCACCTCGTCGTTCTCGATCTACGACGCGGCCGACTCGCAGCGGCTGATGGCCCTGGTCTGCCGCGACCTCGACCTGGACCCCAAGCAGTTCCCGCCGAAGTCCTTCACCGCGAAGGTCAGCAACCTCAAGAACGAGCTGATCGACGAGGAGACCTACGCCGACCAGGCCGCCAACCCGATGGAGAAGAAGCTCGCCGAGGCGTACTTCCTCTACCAGCGGCGGCTGCGCGAGGCCAACGCCCTCGACTTCGACGACATCATCATGACGACGGTGAACCTGCTCCAGGCCTTCCCCGACGTCGCGGAGCACTACCGGCGGCGGTTCCGGCACATCCTGGTCGACGAGTACCAGGACACCAACCACGCCCAGTACACGCTGGTCCGCGAGCTGAGCGGCGGCGCGGTCGCCGACGCCCCGAAGCGCACCGTCGACGGCGACTGGGTCGACCCGGCGGCCGGGCGGCTCGCCGAGGTGCCGCCCGCCGAGCTGTGCGTGGTCGGTGACGCGGACCAGTCGATCTACGCCTTCCGCGGTGCGACGATCCGCAACATCCTCCAGTTCGAGGAGGACTACCCGAACGCCACCACGATCCTGCTGGAGCAGAACTACCGCTCCACCCAGACCATCCTGAGCGCGGCCAACGCCGTCATCGAGCGCAACGCCAACCGGCGCGAGAAGAAGCTCTGGACGGCCGGCGAGGACGGCGAGAAGGTCGTCGGCTACGTCGCGGACGACGAGCACGGCGAGGCCCAGTTCATCGCCGACGAGATCGACCGGCTCACCGACGCCGACGCGGCCAGGCCCGGCGACGTCGCGATCTTCTACCGCACCAACGCGCAGTCCCGCGTCTTCGAGGAGGTGTTCATCCGGGTCGGCCTGCCGTACAAGGTGGTCGGCGGGGTGCGCTTCTACGAGCGCAAGGAGGTCAAGGACGTCCTGGCCTACCTGCGGGTGCTCTCCAACCCGGAGGACACCGTGCCGCTGCGCCGGATCCTCAACGTGCCCAAGCGCGGCATCGGGGAGCGGGCCGAGGCGATGATCGACGCGCTGGCCGCGCGCGAGCGGATCTCCTTCGCGCAGGCGCTGCAGCGGGTCGACGAGGCGTACGGCCTGGCGGCGCGCTCGGCGAACGCGGTGAAGAAGTTCAACGTGCTGATGGCCGGGCTGCGCCAGGTCGTCGCGTCCGGCGCGGGCCCGGCGGCGGTGCTGGAGGCGGTGCTGGAGGAGACCGGCTACCTGGCCGAGCTGCAGGCCTCCACCGACCCGCAGGACGAGACCCGGGTGGAGAACCTCCAGGAGCTGGCCTCGGTCGCCCTGGAGTACGAGCAGGACCCGGGCGAGCGTCCGGACGCGGGTGAGGACGGCGCGCCGCCGGTCGGCTCGCTGGCCGACTTCCTGGAGCGGGTGGCGCTGGTCGCCGACTCCGATCAGATCCCGGACGAGGACGAGGAGGGGCGGGGCGTCATCACGATGATGACCCTGCACACCGCCAAGGGCCTGGAGTTCCCGGTGGTCTTCCTGACCGGCATGGAGGACGGCATCTTCCCGCACATGCGGGCGCTCAACCAGGTCAAGGAGCTGGAGGAGGAGCGGCGCCTGGCGTACGTCGGGCTGACCCGGGCGCGGCAGCGGCTGTACCTGACCAGGTCGGTGCTGCGCAGCGCCTGGGGGCAGCCGTCGTACAACCCGGCCTCGCGGTTCCTGGAGGAGATCCCGGAGACGCTGGTGGAGTGGAAGCGCACGGGGGCGGCGTCCGCGCCGGCCTCGCGGGGCTTCTCCTCGGGGTCGTCCTGGGGCGGCAGGTCCTCGGGCGGTGCGGGCGGGTCCTCGCGCGGTTCGTCGGCCGGCGCCTCGCCGAAGGCGGGCTGGGGGCAGTCGGCGCGGCGCGCGGGCGCGGCGGTGGAGCGGGAGGTGGTCGCGCTGGCGGTCGGCGACCGGGTCACCCACGACACCTTCGGGCTGGGCACCGTGGTGGCCACCACCGGGGTCGGCGACAAGGCGCAGGCCACGGTGGACTTCGGCACGGAGGGGCGCAAGCAGCTGCTGCTGCGCTACGCGCCGGTCGAGAAGCTGTAGGCCTCGGGCCCCTCGGCCCGCGCGGTGCGTCAGCGCGGGTCGAGGCCCTGGGCGAGGAACCAGGGCAGCGGGTCGACGGGGGCGCCGCCGCCGGCCGGGCGGACCTCCAGGTGCAGGTGCGGGCCGGTGCTGTTGCCGCTGCTGCCGACGAAGGCGATGGTGTCGCCGGCCTTCACCGTGCCCTTGCGGATCTTGTACGAGCGCAGGTGGCAGTACCAGACCTCGGTGCCGTCGGCCGTCTTGAGGATGGTCATGTAGCCGTACGACGGGTTCCACTGGGTGCGGATGGTGCCGTCGGTGACGGCCATCACCGGGGTGCCGCCGTCCACCGGGAAGTCGATGCCGGTGTGCCGCTTGGCCCAGTGGGTGCCGGCCGCGCCGAAGGCCTCGCCGATGCCGTGCTCGCTGACCGGCATCGAGGCCGTGGGGCGCGCCGGTGCGGGCGCCTGGTCGGTGGTGGTGGCGGCCGGCGCGGCCGGCTGCCCGGTGTCGGCCGTGCCCTGGGCGCCGGCGAGTGCCTGGCGGGCGTCACCGCGGGAGGCGGCCTGGTCGGCCTCGCCGGCGGCCAGCG
>NZ_BAAAKJ010000512.1:0-4411 GCF_039527695.1 Kitasatospora putterlickiae | reverse complement strand
TCGAGGGCGAGGACGGTCTCGACGGGGGCGCCGCTCTCGTGGAGGAGGCGCCAGAGGGCCTGTTCGCGTAGCGGGACGCGCAGGGCGAACAGGGCGCGGAGCTGGTCGGGGGTGAGCGGGGCGGGGCCGGTGCCGGGGGCCGGGAGGGGGCGGGGGCGCAGGCCGTCGGCGGGGTCGGTGCGGATCCAGCCCTGGGCGCGCCACCAGGTGAGGGCGGCGCGCAGGGTGGAGAGTTCCCGGTTGAGGGTGCGCGGGTCGGTGTCGCCGGAGCGGAGGTCGACGGCGGCCCGCAGTCGGGCGGCGGCCTCGGGGTGGTCGAGCAGGGCGAGCGGCAGGACGGGCGGCTGGGCCCGGCGCCGTTCGGGCCCGGTGGGGGCGGGGCGGTCGGCGAGCGCCCAGGCCCAGGTGCGCAGGGCGATCCGGTAGACGCGGCGGGAGCCGTGGCCGAGTCCGGAGGCGGTCAGGTAGTGCTCGACGGCGACCGCGTACTCGACCGGGGGGAGGGCTGGCATCCGGGCCTGCTTTCCGCAGTAAACGATGGAATCAGGGGTCGGGGAGAGAATAGTCCGATGCGCAGTAAACGGCAGGTGGAAGTGGATTCTCGGCGCTGTTTACTGCGGTGGTCCATGGCCTGGTGAAAATTGATGGGGAAAGGCTCAAGTTTTCGCCGGGAAAGCCTTGTCGGCGGTTCTCGCCCGTGGGCAGACTGGGCGACCATGACAGGGGAGACGGAGCGGGTCCCGGCCCGCCGTCGACGGCTGGGCAGCCGTCTGGCGGTGCTGGGCGAGCGCGATTTCAGGTGGTTCTTCGTCGGGTACGCGACCTCGCTGGTCGGTTCCTCCATGGCGCCGGTCGCGGTGGCCTTCGCGGTGCTGGACGGCGGGGGCGGCGGGACGGAGCTGGGCTGGGTGATGGCCGCCCGGATCCTGCCGATCGTGCTGGTGATGGTGGCCGGCGGGGTGGTCGCGGACCGGCTGGGCGGCCGGCGGGTGATGCTGGCGGCGGACGTGCTGCGCTGTGCGGTGCAGGGCGGGTTCGCGGCGCTGCTGGCGACGGGGCACGCGTCCCTGCCGGTGATGGTGGCGCTGGTCGCCGTCTGGGGGCTGGGCGAGGGGGTGTTCCTGCCGGCGCTGGGGGCGCTGGTGCCGGGACTGGTGCGCCGGAAGGAGCGGCTGCCGGACGCCAACACCCTGCTGGGGCTGGCGCGTTCGGTGTCCACGGTGGCCGGTCCCGCGCTCGCCGGGGTGATCACGGCGGGGTTCGGGCCGGGCGCGGTGCTGCTGATCGACGCGGTGACGTACGGGGTCGGCGCGCTCGCGCTGGCCCGGCTGTCCGCGGTGGCGCCCGCGGACCCGGGCGGCGGCGAGGACTCGCTGCTCGCCGATCTGCGGGACGGCTGGGGCGAGTTCCGCGCCCGGCGGTGGCTCTGGGTGACCACCGTGCAGATGGCGCTGTTCAACTTCCTGGTCTGGGCGCCGTTCCTGGTGCTGGGGCCGCTGACCGCGCAGCGCGAGCTGGGCGGGGCGCGGGCCTGGGGGCTGGTGATGGGCGTGTACGGGATGGGCGCGGTGCTGGGCGGGCTGCTGATGCTCGGGCGCCGGCCCGGCCGGCCGCTGGCGGTGGCGACGGTGGCGGGTCTCGGGTGGGCGCTGCCGTCGGCGGCGCTCGCCGCCGGGGCGCTGCCGGTGCTCGCCTTCCCCGCCCCCGGGGTGGCGGCGCTCGCCTGGGTCGCGCTGGTCCCCGGCCTGCTGCTGATGCGGCGGGCCCCGGGGGCGCGCGAGGCGGCGGTGCGCGGCTGGTGGTTCGGCGCCGGGTTCATCCTGGCCGGGATGTCCTGGCTGCTGTCCTCCGTCGGTCCCGCCCTGCCGCTGATCGCCGTGGTGTTCGGGTCGCTGCAGGCCGCGGTGGGCGTCGCGGTGTGGCGGCTGCTGCGCCCGCCGCTGACCGTCCGCCGGGCGCTGCTCGCCCCGCCGGTGGTCGCGGCGGTCTGGCTGACCACCGAGTACGCGCGGTCCTGGCCCGCGCTGGGCGGGCCGTGGGCGCTGCTCGGCGCCACCCAGTGGCAGCACCCGGCGGTGCTGGCGCTGGCCTCGGCCGGCGGGATCTGGCTGGTCAGCGCCGCCGTGGTGGCCGTCAACACCGCCGTGCTGGTGGTGCTCACCGCCGTCGAGCCGCGCCCCCGGGCGGCGGCCGCGCTGCTGGCGGGGGCGACGCTGGCGGCCGGGCGGCTGCTGTTCGCGATGGGGCCCGCGCCCGCGTCCGCCGGTGACGGAGCGGAAGGGCCGGAGGGACCGGCGCGGGTGCGGATCGCGCTGGTCCAGCCCGGGATCGTCGACGAGCCGCAGGCCCGGTTCGAGGCAAGCGCGCGGGCCACCGCCGCGCTGGTCGGGCAGCGGCCGGTGGACCTGGTGGTCTGGGGCGAGTCCAGCACCACCGCCGACCTCGACCGCGAGCCGGCCGCGCTCGACCGGCTGCGCGCGCTGTCCGCCGCGACCGGGGCCGGACTGCTGGCCGGCGAGGACGCGCGCAAGGCGGACGGGCGGATCTCCAAGGACGCGGTGCTGGTGTCGCCGGACGGCGTGGTCGACCGGTACCGGAAGATCCGGCTGGTGCCCTTCGGCGAGTACATCCCGCTGCGCCCGGTGCTCGGCTGGGTCGCCGGGGTCAGCCGGGCGGCGGGCGAGAACCGGGCGCCGGGCGGCGGCCAGCACCTGCTGCCGACCGTGGACCGCTCGGGGCGGGCGCTGCCGGTCGGGGCGCTGATCTGCTTCGAGTCGGCGTTCCCCGACATGGCGCGGACGGCGGCCCGCGACGGCGCCCGGGTGCTGGTCTACCAGTCGTCGACCTCGACCTTCCAGCACGGCTGGGCGCCCGAGCAGCACGTCTCGCTGGCCGCGATCCGGGCCGCCGAGACCGGGCGGCCCGCCGTCCAGGCCTCGCTCACCGGGGTGTCGGCCGCCTTCGACGCGCAGGGGCGGGAGCTGGCGCGGCTGGGCACCGACGACACCGGCGCGCTGGTGGTGGACCTGCCGCTGACCGCGCCGGACGCGTCCACCTGGTACCTGCGGGTGGGTGACGTGGTGCCGCTGACCGCCGTCCTGGTGACCGTCGGCGCGGCGGCGCTCGCACTCCGCCCCGGGCGCCGGCGTCAGCCGCCCCTGGTCTCCGAGCGGTAGTAGAGGCCGAACGCCGCGCCCACCGGATCGCGCAGCACGGCGATCCGCAGGCCGCCGCCCGGCAGGTCGACGGGCGCCATCAGCACGGTCGCGCCGAGGTTGCCGGCCCGGAAGGCCGAGACGTCGACGTCGGCCGCCGAGAAGTACGGCAGCCAGTGCGGCGGCACCTGCGGCGGGAAGCCCTCGTCCATCGCCAGCATGCCGCCGAAGTCGCCGTCGGCCAGGCCCCACTGGGTGTACCGCTCGGAGGGGCGGACCGTCCAGCCGAACACCGCCGGGTAGAAGGCGCGGGCGCCGTCCGGGTCCCGGGTGAGCAGTTCCACCCAGCCGAGGGCGCCGGGCGCGTTGAACACCTCGGCGCCGCGCAGCCGGCCCGGCTGCCAGAGCCCGAACACCGCGCCGGACGGGTCGGCCGCGATCGCGAACCGGCCGTAGTCCAGCGCGTCGGTCGGCTGGACGACCAGGCTCCCGCCCGCCCCCGTCACCCTGCGGGCGGCGGCGTCGGCCTCCTCGACCAGGAACGAGACGCTCCAGGCGGTCGGCTGGCCCTCGCCGTAGAGCGGGGTGACGGCCGCGGCCACCGCGCCGTCGAGCCTCATGAAGGTGTAGCCGCCGGCCTCGGGGCGCTCGTCGGTCTCCGCCTGCCAGCCGAACAGCTCGCCGTAGAACCGCTGGGCCGCCGCCGGGTCGGCGCTGCCGTGCTCGACCCAGCACGGGCCGCCGGTGGTCACCGCCTGCTGCTTCATCCCGCCCTCCCTCAGCCGATGTCCAGGACGACCTTGCCGCGCGCGTGCCCCGATTCGACGAGGGCGATCGCCTCGGCGGCGCGGGCCAGCGGGTAGCGGCTGACGATGTGCGGGTCCAGCTCGCCCGCGGCCACCAGCTCGGCCAGCTCGGCCAGGGTCCTGGGGCTGGTGGAGCGGGTGATGTAGCGCCCGCCGAGCTCCTCCGCGGTGGTCGGGTCGGCGGTGGAGACCAGCCGGGAGCGGTCCGCCAGGGTCACCGCGGCGGCGCGGGCGTCGTCCCCGCCGACCAGGTCGAGCAGGCCGTCCACGCCGTCCGGCGCGAGCGCCCTGATCCGGTCGGCGACGCCGTCGCCGTAGCGGACCTGCGCCGCGCCCAGCGACTCGACGTGGCCGCGGTTGGCGTCGCCCGCCGTGCCGATGACGCGGATGCCGCGGCTGCGGGCGATCTGGGCGGCGGCGCTGCCGACGCCCCCCGGCGTGCCCGGGGAC
>NZ_BAAAKJ010000511.1:0-829 GCF_039527695.1 Kitasatospora putterlickiae | reverse complement strand
CCGCCGCTCGGGGCCCTCGCGTACTGACCCGCGCCCCCGGTGTTCCCCGGTCCCCCCTTCGGTGCCGGCCCGACGGCGGACGGGTGTACGCGGCAGCCGAGCCGTGCCCGCCGACCCGTGCGGCCCCGCGGCTTCCCCCACCTCGTCCCCACGCCGTGCGGCCCCGCCGCGGCACGGGTCCTCCCGTGCCCGGACGCGGGCCTGCCCGCCGAGCCTCCGAACGGAGACACGAACCCCATGCGTTCCCTTCCCGCCCGCCGTACCGCCGCCGTCGCCCTCACCGCAGCCGCCGCCGTGCTGGCGCTGGCCGGCCCCGCCTCCGCGCACGTCTCGGTGAACCCGGGCAGCGCCGAGCAGGGCGGCTACACCGCCGTCGACTTCCGGGTCCCGAACGAGAACGACACCGCCGGCACCGTGAAGCTGGAGGTCAACCTCCCGCTGGACCACCCGCTGGCCTCCGTCCGCACCCAGCCGCTGCCGGGCTGGACCGCCACCGTCGAGAAGTCCAAGCTGGACAAGCCGATCAAGGTGCACGGCAACGACGTCAACGAGGCCGTCTCCAAGATCACCTGGACCGCCGACGCCGGGGTGAAGATCGCCCCCGGCCAGTTCCAGGAGTTCCGCGTCTCGCTCGGCCCGCTGCCGACCGACGCCGACTCGCTGGTCTTCAAGGCGCTGCAGAGCTACGAGAACGGCGACATCGTCCGCTGGATCGACGAGGCCAAGGACGGCCAGCCGGAGCCGGCCAAGCCCGCCCCGGTGCTGAAGCTGACCAAGGCCGCCGGCGGCGACGCCCACCGCCGGACCGGTCAACGCGATCCGGGTCGGG
>NZ_BAAAKJ010000510.1:10761-13024 GCF_039527695.1 Kitasatospora putterlickiae | reverse complement strand
GGCCGGCGGCGCGCCGGTCAGCACCACGTGGGCGTTGGTGCCGCCCCAGCCGAAGCTGCTCACCCCGAGGAAGACCTGCTCGTCGGCGGGCAGCGGCAGCGGCTCGCGGACCACCGTCAGGTTCAGCTCGTCGAACGGGATGCCGGGGTTGAGCTCCTCCGAGTGCAGGCTGGGCGGCACCAGGCCGTGCCGCAGCGACAGCAGGGCCTTGAACAGCCCGGGGATGCCGGCGGCGGCCTCCAGGTGGCCGATGTTGGTCTTCACCGAGCCGATCGGCAGCGGTCCCGCGTCCGCGCCGCGGGCCTGCCCGAGGACCCGGCCGACGGCGCCGGCCTCGATCGGGTCGCCGACCGCGGTGCCGGTGCCGTGCGCCTCCAGGTAGGCGACCCGGTCGGCCGGGATGCCCCAGCGCCGGTAGGAGTCGCGCAGCAGCCGCTCCTGGCCGAGCGGGCTGGGCGCGACGACGCTCTGCCCGCCGCCGTCGTTGTTCACCGCGGTGCCGGCGATCACGCCGTGGATCCGGTCCCCGTCCGCGAGCGCCCGGGCGACCGTCTTCACGTAGAGCGCGCCGACGCCCTCGCCGCGCACGAAGCCGTTCGCCCCGGCGCCGAAGGCCTTGCAGCGGCCGTCGGGGGACAGGCCGCCGAAGTAGGTGAGGCCGATCGAGGCGGTCGGGTCGAGCATCAGCGCGACCCCGCCGATGATCGCCGCGTCGACCTCGCCGGCGCGCAGCGCCTGGGCGGCGAGGTGCGCCGCGACCAGCGCGGAGGAGCAGCCGGTCTCGACGACCAGGCTGGGGCCGGTGAGGCCGAGGAAGTAGGAGACCCGGGCGGCGATCATGTCGAGCGCGTAGCCGGGCGCGGTGTGCTGGGTGACGCCGCTTCCGCTCTTGCGGCCGACGTGCTCGTAGTCGTGCCAGCCGGCGCCGACGAAGACGCCGGTGCGGGTGCCGGCCAGCGCGCGGGCGGGCGTGCCGGCGTCCTCCAGGGCCCGCCAGGCGGCCTCCAGCATCAGCCGCTGCTGGGGGTCGAGCATCTCGGCCTCGCGCGGGGAGATGCCGAAGAAGGTGGCGTCGAACCGGTCGACCTCGTCGAGGAATCCGCCGACGGCCTGGATCTCCCGCTGCGGGTCGAGCCGGGCGGTGGCGTCCCACCGGGCGGCGGGGACCGGGCGGATGGCGTCGCGCCGCTCCGTCATCAGCCGCCAGAAGCTCTCGACGTCGGGGGCGTCGGGGAACCGTCCCGCCATGCCGACGACGGCCAGGGCCTGGGTCGGGTCCTGGACCACAGGGTCTGTGTGCATGTCCTCTTCCTCTGGCATCCGTGGTGAGCGGGCTTCGGCCGCGGTCCGGCGCCCGGCCGGGGGCGCGCGGGGGCGCGGAGGCGGACGGGGGCCGGCCGGCGCGGGCAGGGGTCGGGTCCTACGGGCGGCGCGCGGGCGGTGGAGGGTGTCGGGGCAGGCGGCTGTCGGGGCGGCGGACGGGTAGGCGGACAGACGGGTGCGTGTGGGCCGGACGGGGCGGACGGGCCCCGCGCGGCAATCGATCACCAGTGCGCATCGTGGTCCTCGCCGGTGACCGGCGACAAGGCTTTGACCTGCTTTTACTGACACTTGTCACGTCCCTGTCCCCGGGCGTCGGGTCGGCCGCCGGACCCGGGATAGGTTGAGGGGTCACCGAATGACACGCGTAGACCCACCGGCCCCGCCGGTCCTGGCGGTCGTGGCGTTCCGGGTGGTCCTGGCGTTCCTGCCGCGGACATGTCCGCACCCGGACGCCCCGGAGCCGTCGACGGGGCCGGACGGCCGCCCGCACACTGGGCCTGCGACCGGAACGATCACCAGGAAGTCCGTTTCACGGGACCCTCGGGGGAGACCTAGTGATGACCATTCGTGTGTTGGTAGCCGACGAGCAGCTGCTGCCCCTGGACGCGATCGCCGAGGTGCTGGCCTCCGTGCAGGACTTCGAGGTCGTCGGCGCGGTGAACCGCAGTTCGATGATCGTCCCGGTCGCGGTGCGCCGGCGCCCGGACGTGGCGGTGCTGGGGATGGGCACCGTGCAGGGCGGCTTCCGGCTGGTGCGGGAACTCGGCCGGCGGCTGCCGGACTGCCGGATCGTCATCATGACGGCCCGGCCCACCCGGACGCTGGTGGACCGTGCGGTGTCGGCGGGCGTGCTCGGCGTGGTCCCCAAGCAGACCAAGATCCCGCGCCTGGTCGACGCCATCCGGGACGCCGCCGCCGGCGGCAGAACGACCGGCGGCAG
>NZ_BAAAKJ010000510.1:9361-10715 GCF_039527695.1 Kitasatospora putterlickiae | reverse complement strand
CCTGCTGGCGGCCGACGCGGCGCCCGACCCCTGGGCCGTGCGGCTCCTGCTGGAGGCGGCCGAACAGGTCCTGAGCGAGCGCGAACGGGAGATCCTGCGGCTCACCGCGACCGGCGCCTCGGTGAAGGAGGTCGCCCGCGAGCTCTACCTCGCGGCGGGCACCGTCCGCAACGTCACCTCGGGCGCCATGCGCAAGCTCGACGGGCGCAACCGCTTCGACGCCGCCCGGATCGCCGCCGAACGCGGACTGCTGTGACGGCCCGGTGCGTGCCGGCGGCGGTGGGACCCGCCGGCCGGTGACGTCTCCCGCGACGACCTGATCGAACGTCACCCGGAGTCACCGGCCGGCGAGGTGGCCCGGGCGCCCCGTCGAACCCCCGTGCGAAGCCGGGCCCTTGTCCGGTATCGTGCACGAAGGAGTGCCGGGAAGCCTGGTCGGCGAACAAGGGACAGTTGTGTTCGCGGGCCGGTCCGGGGGTGGTGTGCGTGGCGCTCGACGCGAAGTCCGCCGGCACCTCGTCGGCCCGGCCGCGGACCCGCCGCCCCTTCACACCGGCCCGTTCGGGCTCCGCACACCGTCCACAGGTCTCAGCGGACCGCGGACGGATTCCCAGAACCACGACACCGTCCGGCGTTCCGGCCGCCCGGTGCCGTCCAGCCCCGGAAGGGGAGGGGCGGCACGCCCCGGCGACGGCGACCCGGGTGTTCCGCACGCGCACCGGACCGGGGGGAGTACCGTCATGAACCACCGTCCCTCACCATGGACCCGCGCCGGCGGCGCGCTGATCGCCGTGGCGGCGATCGCTCCGGCGGCGGTCGCCGGGTACCTGTTCGCCGTCATGCTGCCGGACGACGCCGATCGGCACCGCTCGTACGCGGCCGCCGCGCCCTGCCAGGCCGGCAGCCCCGGCGGATCCGTCGAAGAGTGCGTGCGCACCGTGCCGTTCACCGTCAGCGGTACGGTCGTCCGGGACGCGGGCAAGAGCTCCGAGTACCGGGCGACGCTGGACGGCGCGCCGTTCTGGAGCGGCGAGGTGCGGTTCGGCGACGCCGGACCGCTGCTGAGCGACCTGAAGCCCGGCGACCGGGTGGACGGCACGGTGTGGCGCGGCCGGGTGATGCGCCTGGAGCGGGCCGGCGTCGCGCAGGCCTCCTCCGAGGAGCCCCGCGACGAGCCGCAGTTCACCGCCGGGGTCGGCACCTACGCCGGAATGCTGGCGGTGCTCACCGTCGCCCTGGGCGCGCTGCGGTTCACCGGCCGCCGCGTCACGCTCGACCTCGCCCGGTCGCTCGTCCTCTGGCCGCTGCTCACCTGCGGCCTGCCCGCGGTCCTGGCGTACCTGACCGGCCTGCC
>NZ_BAAAKJ010000510.1:4477-9275 GCF_039527695.1 Kitasatospora putterlickiae | reverse complement strand
GTTCCGTGCCGTTCCGTGCGACCGCGGGGCGGCCGCGCTCGTCCCGGCGACGCTGGCCGTGGCGGAGGCCGTGCGGCGCCGGCACCGGGACACCTGGCGGCTTGAGGGCGAACCGCTCGGCGTCACGGACGGCCGGCTGCCCGCCTGACCTCCCGTCGGCGGTGCTACCCGCCGCGCCCTCGGGCGACCTCCCGGTGAACCTGACGGCCGGCCGGGTAGCACGCGGCCGGTGGCGGATTCGCCAGGACGGCCGCGACGGCCTCTGGCTGCCGGGGTCACTCGTCCGGCCGACCGACGGCCCGGCCTCGTGGCCCCGGGAGCCGGGTTGTGGTCGGCTTCCCCCCATGACATCCGGGCGCGATCGATGGCGGTGGTCGGCCGCGGGGGCCGCTGTGGCGCTGGCCGCGTTGTGCGGCTGCGGGTCGCTCTCCGACCGGGAGGACGCTGTCGCGGCCACCGCGGCGCGGTTCGAGTCCGCCCTCGCGGGCGGCGACGACGCGCTGTTGTGCGCGACGCTCGCACCGGGGACCCGCCAGGAGCTGGAGGACACCGCGAAGAGCGGCTGTGACCGGGCGATGCCCGGCAGCGAGGTTCCCAAAGCCTCCGGTGTTCGGCGGATCGACGTCTACGGCGCGCAGGCCAGGGTCGTCCTCGACGGTGACACCCTGTTCCTATCGTCCTTCCCCGACGGCTGGAAGGTCACCGCCGCCGGCTGCGAGCCCCGCCCGCGCAAGCCGTACAACTGCGAACTCAAGGGCGGGTGAACCGTGCGCGTCCTGTTCACGCTTCTCGTCGTGGTCGTCGTAGGGGGTCTGGGCTACTTCACCACGATCGGACTGCTGCACCGATGAGCCGGGCATCGAGGTTCCTCCACGACAACAGCCTCACCCTGGTCTTCGGCACCGCGTTCCTGCTCACCCTCGTCGGCCAGGCGGCGTCCGGCCTGGCCGAGGTCAACAACCAGCTCGTCGCGGCCGACCTCCAGCCGGTCTCGGTCGCCGACTACCTCACCGGCTCCGACTTCGCCGTCGACGTCACCGAGAACTGGCAGTCCGAGTACCTCCAGTTCTTCCTCTACATCTTCGGCACCGTGTGGCTGCTGCAACGCGGCTCCCCCGAGTCCAAGAGCCTGGACCAGGCGGGCCCGGAGAGCGACCGCGACCAGAAGGTCGGCCGGCACGCCACCGCGGACTCACCCGGCTGGGCCCGCGTCGGCGGGCTGCGGCGCGCGCTGTACTCCCGCTCGCTCGGTGCGGTCATGGCCCTGTTCTTCGTCGGCTCCTGGTTCTCGCAGTCCGTCACCGGCGTGTCCGCCTTCAACGCCGAACGGCTGCGCGGCCTCCAGACGCCCTTCAGCTGGTCCGACTACGTGTTCTCCGTGGACTTCTGGAACCGCACCCTGCAGAACTGGCAGTCCGAACTCCTCGCCGTCGCCTCCATGGCGATCCTCTCGGTCTACCTCCGCCAGCGCGGGTCACCCGAGTCCAAGCCGGTCGGCTCCGCCCACACCTCCACCGGCGTCGAAGGCTGAGCGTCAGGATCGTGGGGAGAAGGTCAACTTCGGCCCTATGGTAAAGAGATGACCTCATTCCGTGACAGGGAACGCCGCATGATGGGAGAGATCGACGATCTGGCGGCGGCGAAGCTCCCGCTCGAACAGTTCTTCCGACAGCTCCTCACCGTCCTCGGGCCCGCTCTGGGATCCGAGGCGGGCTGCCTGCACGGGGCCGATCCGGTCACCGGCTTCCTGACCTCCACCGTCGCCGAGGGTCTGCAGCCGACCGCGTTCGAGCACGCCATCTGGCTGGAGATGTGGTCCGATGACACCACCCGGTTCGTCGACATCCGGGCCGCCGGCCGCGTCGTGGAGACCGTCCACCGCGCCACCGGTGGCCGACCCGAACACAGCGTGCGCTACCGGGAGTTGCTCGCCGAGTACGGACTGGGCGACGAGCTGCGGATGAACTTCGACATCGGGGGCGGGCGGTGGGGGGCCGCCGCGTTGATGCGCGAGGCCGGTTCGGCGCCCTTCGGAGCGGGCGAGCAGAGACTGGCCGAACGGGCCGCCCGGGCCGTGGCCGCGGCCCTGCGCGATTACGCGCTGCCCACCGCGGGCGGTCCTGACGGACCGGACGTCCGAGCGGACCCGCAGGACGGACCGTACTGGCTCGGGGTCGCCGTCATCGGCCCCACCGGTCAGCTCACCTCCGCGGACTCCGGGGCCCGGCAACTCTTCGAGGAACTCTCCGAGCCGCGCTACCGCCCCGCCGGAGTGCCGACCGCACTGGTCTACCTCGCCGAGCGGGCCCGCACCCACGCGCCCTCCGCGAACGCGGGCGCCCACGCCTGGGCCCGGCTGCGCCGCCCCAGCGGCCAGTGGCTCGCCGTCCGCGCCTCGCTGCTCGACCAGAACCCGCGGGGAAGCGTCGCCCTGGTCGCCCAACCCGCGAGCCCGGTCGACGTCATGCCGCTGTCCCTGCTGGCGCACCGGTTCTCGCCCCGCGAGCAGGAGGTGGTCCTCCAGACGGTGCGGGGCCTGAGCACCAGGGACATCGCCCACCGGCTCTTCCTGAGCCCGGCCACCGTCCAGGACCACCTGAAGTCGGCCTTCACCAAGACCGGCGTACGCAGCCGCCGCGAGCTCGTCGCACTCCTCGCGGCCCCGTACACCGCCGGGCTCGGCCGCCCCCCGGCCTGACGCGCCCCGGTCTGACGCCCCCGCCCCCGGTCCCGCCCACCCCGCCCGGGAACCCGGCGCGAGCCCGGACGGCACGACGGCCCCAGGTCACCGACCTGGGGCCTGGCCGTTGAGTCGTCCGCGACGGGTCGTCCTCCTACCACAGGGAAGAGGTCGCCGAGCCCCCTGCAAACCTGGGATGTCACCGGTCGCCGCCGGATGGGAAGGTCTGTCCCGGTGCCGCCCCGGCGACGGGGTCCGCCCCGCACCCACGACACCTTCCCGGCAGAGGAGTTCCCGCTTCATGCCACGCGCCCCTCACCCCGGCGTCGCCGCCGCCCGAGGAGACCGCCGACCGACGAGACCTACGCCCCGCCTCGCACGCCGCCGGGGAACCCCGAACGCCGGACGGCCCGGCCATCCGAGGGTGACCGGGCCACTCGTGCGGGAGCCCTCGGACCGTGCCCCGAGGGCTCCGGACAGGCACCGCGACCGCGACCGCGACCGGAACCGGAGGCGGTACGGCCGGGCGGACCACTCGCCGCCCGCCCGGCCGTCACCACCGCGTCGCCGTCAGTTCCAGGGGTTGGCCTGCTGGTCGTTGATGGCGGTCCAGAAGCGGGCGTTGGGGGCGATGTTGCCGTACGCCCAGAAGCTCCACCCGCCGATGTACTCCAGGTTCGGGCCGTAGCGGCCGTCGTGGAACTCGGCCTGGCGCCAGCCGATGCCGAAGGACGCCTGGCAGATGCTGTTCGCGGCGGCCTGGCTGTTCAGCCGCGAGCCCTTCACCGGCTGGCTGAGCGCGACGGTGCCGCCGGCCCACCCGGTGTAGAAGTCGATGCTGATGCCGTCCGGAGCCGGGCTGCCGTCCACGTTGATGCAGAGGACCGGCAGCGAGACGGACGGAAGGGTGTCGCCGTTGTACGGGTCGCTCGAAGTCGAGTGCGCGAAGCCGCCGACCTGGACGGTCCCCTCGGGGCCCGTCGCCAGCGTCTGCCAGGTCATCCCCTTGTGGGTGGCCGGCCCGGCGGCCTGCGCGGTGCTCGCCGAGAGGGGTACGAGGGCCAGGCCGAGGGCGATGGCCAGGGCCGCGGCCTGCTTCATGCGCTTCATCCAGCTGCTCCTTGAGTGTGGGGGAGCCGGCCCCAGCGGGGCCGGTGAGAGAAGAATCCCAGCCGAATGCACAAATTCAGCACGATTCCATCATGAAATGGTCACGAGCTTCGAGAGTGGCCGGGTCGCCTCGACATCGGCCAACCACGGGAGG
This sequence comes from Kitasatospora putterlickiae, assembly GCF_039527695.1. NCBI lineage: Bacteria > Bacillati > Actinomycetota > Actinomycetes > Kitasatosporales > Streptomycetaceae > Kitasatospora > Kitasatospora putterlickiae. Next base: position 5,331 of record NZ_BAAAKJ010000510.1, on the reverse strand, counting down.
GACACATGGAGTTCAAGATCCTGGGGCCGCTGGAAGTGTGGACCGACGACGGCAGACGGGCCCGGACGGAAGGGGCCAAGCAGGAGCGGATGCTCGGCACCCTGCTGCTGAACGCCGGGGCCGTCGTCCCGGTGGCCCGCCTGGTCGACGCGGTCTGGGACGACGAACCGCCGGCCACCGCCCTCCGTCAGGTGCGGAACCTCGCCGGGCTGCTGCGACGCAAGCTCGCCGCCGCCCACGACGGGCCTCCGGTGCTGCTCACCGACGGCCCCGGCTACCGGATCGCGGCGGACGGCCACCAGGTGGACGCCCTGGCCTTCGCCCACCGGGTGTCGGCGGCGCGCCGACTGGCCGAGCGCGGCGAACCGGCGGCAGCCGTACGGGAGTTCCGGTCGGCGCTCGGCCTGTGGCGCGGCCCGGTGCTGGACGGGCTGTCCGGCGCTCTGCTGGCCGCCGGCGCGGTGGCACTGAACGAACTGAGGCTCACCGCCTGGGAGAACTGCCTGGACCTGGAGGCCGAACTCGGCCGGCACCGGCAGACCGTCCCGGAGCTGACCGCGCTGGTCGCCGAACACCCGCTCCGGGACCGCTTCGTGACGCAGCTCGTCCGGGCCCTGCACCGGGCGGGCCGGCAGGCCGACGGGCTCGCCGCCTACCGCCGGTTCGCGCGACGGCTGGCCGACGAACTCGGCCTCGACCCCGGGCCGGAACTCCAGACCCTGCACCAGGAGTTGCTGAAGGACGGGCCCGCCTCGGCCGGGCGCCCGGCCCGCACCCGGCAGCACGTGCCCAGACCCGCCCAACTGCCGCCCGCGCTGGCCACCTTCGTCGGGCGGCGCGCGGAACTCGGCGCG
>NZ_BAAAKJ010000510.1:0-4455 GCF_039527695.1 Kitasatospora putterlickiae | reverse complement strand
GCCGGCGTCGGCGTGGTGACCGGCGGCGCCGGGACGGGCAAGACCGCCCTCGCCGTGCACTGGGCGCACCGGGTCCGCGAGCGATTCCCCGACGGCCAGCTCCACCTCAACCTGCGCGGGTACGCCGTCGGCCCGCCGCTGGACCCGTACGAGGCGCTGGCCTGCTTCCTGCGGGCCCTCGGCACCGACCGCGAGCGGATACCCGGCAGCATCGACGAGAGCGCCGCCCTGTACCGGTCGCTGCTCGCCGACCGCAGGGTACTGGTACTGCTCGACAACGCCCGCGACGCCGAGCAGGTCCGCCCGCTGCTGCCCGGTTCGGCGGGCTCGCTGGCCCTGGTGACCAGTCGGGACGGGCTGGCCGGGCTCACCGCCTGCGACGGCGCCCGGCGGCTGGTGCTCGACGTCCTCCCTCAGCCCGAGGCCGTCGAACTGCTCGCCCGGATCGCCGGCGCCGACCGCACCCGCGCCGAACCCCGCGCCGCCGCCGAACTCGCCGCCGCCTGCGGTCACCTGCCGCTCGCCCTCGGCATCGCCGCGGGCCGCCTCGCGGAACGGCCCCACCGCACGCTGGGGGAACACGCCGCCGAACTGCGCGACGCGGAGGACCGGCTCACCGTGCTCCAGATCGACGGCGACGCCACCTGCGCCGTCCGGGTCGCCTTCGACCTCTCCTACCGCGCGCTGCGCCCCGCCGCCCGGCGGCTCTTCCGGCTCCTCGGTCTGGCCCCCGGCGGCCAGATCGGCACGGCCGCGGCCGCCGCGCTCTCCGGCTCGGCCCCCGCCGCGACCAGGCCGGTGCTCGAACAGCTCGCCGCCGCCCATCTGCTCAGCCCCGCCGGCCCGGACCGCTACCGCCTGCACGACCTGCTGCGCTGCTACGCCGCCGACCGCGCCACCGCCGAAACCGGCCCCGCCGACCGGGCCGCCGCCCGGGAGCGGCTCTGCTCCTGGTACCTGCACCACGCGGAGGCGGCGGCCCGCCTGCTCACCCCGCAGCGCCGGCGCCTGCCGCTCCCCGCCGTGGGCCCCTGGTACGAGCCGCCGGGGTTCACCACACCGGCCGAGGCGCGGCGGTGGTGCGAGAGCGAGCACTCCCGTCTGCTGGAGACCGTCCGGTACGCCGCCGAGCACGGCCTCGACGGCCACGCCTGGCGGCTGCCCGTGGCGCTCTGGGGCCACTTCCAGGCCGGCCCGAACCTGGCGGACTGGATGGAGGCGGACCGGTCGGCGGTCGAGGCGGCCCGCCGGATCGGCGACCGCGGCGGCGAGGGTTGTGCCCGCAACGACCTGGCCACCGCCCTGGGCGCGCGAGGCCGGCACGACGCCGCCCTCGCCGAACTCCGCACGGCCCGTGCGCTGCTGGCCTCGGTCGGCGACCGGGCGGGCGAAGCCCAGGTGCTCGGCAACCTGGGCAACCAGAGCCTGCTCACCGAGCGGTACGAGGCCGCCGCCGGCTACTTCCGCGAGGCCCTCGCGATACTGCGGGAACAGCCCCCGCGGAGCCACCGCGAATGGGCGATCGACACCTGTGAGGCCGACCTGGCCGTGGCCGTCCGGCTGAGGTCGTCGGGCTCGGTCATCGGGCTGAGGTCGTCGGGTTGAGGCCTGCCTGATCGGATGATCACTCTGGCGGTTCGCGGAGCCAGAGGACCAGGGAGGCGGGGACGACGCCCGAGCCGCCCGAGCCGCCTGCGGATCGGCCGCCCGGTCGCGTCGCTCCGGGGGGATCGTGGCGGCGAACCCGATGCCCTCGGCCGGCCGCGTCGAGGTCAGGGCGTGGCCACCCGAGGCGACCGCTGCGGCTCGTGCTCCAGCAGGCCGAGCCGGGTGGCCCGCACCATCGCGGTCAGCCGGTTGTCCGTCTCCAGCACCCGCAGGATCTCGGCGACGAAGCGCCGCACCGTCCGGTCCGAGTAGCCGAGGTGACGGGCGATCGCCTTGTCGGTCGCCCCCACGGCCATCATGCGCAGCACCAGCCGGTGGGTGTCGGAGAGCGCCGGCGCCGCGCCGCCGCCCCGGCGCCGCCGGGTGTACGGCGTGGCCGTGGACCAGCTGTGCTCGAACACCCGGGTGAACAGCTGCGCCAGCAGTCCGCCGTCGATCACCACCGTGCGACGCGGCCCCTCCAGCTGCGAACGGGTGACCACCTTCTCCTGGTCGACGATGACCAGCCGCAGCGGCAGCGACTCCGCGGTGCGGACCTCGGCGCCCGCCTCCTGGAGCGCGTCGACGTACTCGACGACGGCCGGACTGGCGAGCGCCGAGGCGGGCGCCACCAGCCGGTAGTGGACGCCCCGGCGCAGCAGTTCCACGTCCTCGCGGATGCCCGGCTGCAGCGGCTCCCGCTCCGCCGCGCTCGGCAGCATCACAGCCACCTCCGAGCGGCTGGCGGCGTGCAGCTCCCCGAGCCGGCGGCGCAGCTGCTCGCGCGACTCGACCACCTCGACGGCCGGGCCGTCCCCGGCGGAGGCGGGCGGGGCCAGCAGACCGTCGGTCAGGTCGGAGATGAGGTCCTGCGCGCGGGTGAACTCGGCCAGCCGCTCCTGCTGGTCGGCGACCAGCCGTCTGAGCACCCGCTGCGGCGGGTCGACGGGCGTGTCCGGATCCCGGTCGAGCAGTCCCTGTCCGGCCAGCCAGTCCACGGCCTCCCGGACGTCGTCGGAGCGGGCGCCGAGCCCGCGCGCGACCTCCGCCGGATCCGAGCGGCCGTCCTCGGTGCGGAGCAGCGCGTGGTAGACACGGTAAGCAAAGCGAGCGTTGATCCCGGTTGCCGCCGTCATCGCCTTGAACTCCAGCCATAGATCCGGATCGTGCGCGGGAACGCGTGGTGGAACAGTGGGGAAACCGATTCCCCGGCGTTCGGGTGGCGAGACTACTGCAAGGATTCGACCGGTCAAGGGTGCCCGGGCTGAACTTCAGGCATACCCCTCCAGGGTGACAAGGTGTTGATTCAAGGGGTCGGGTGCCGTCATCGCCTTCGTCTTCACCGCGGTGACCGTGGCCGCCCTGGTGGCCGCGCTCACGTGGGTGGCGAACTGCCGTACCAGGCAAGTGATATGAGCAGCCTATAGGGCGATTTTCTGCCACCATGGCTGCGCACACCCCATTCCGGCCGCCAGCGCGGCGGTGCGGCGGCGGTGCGGCGGCTTTGGGCACGGCAGAGCATGGGGAGGCTCTGGTGGGGGTTGACACGGCGGGTCCTCCGGCGGGCCCGGAGGACCTGGAACGGGCCATCGCGGCGGCGGTCGAGCGCAGCCGGCCGGTGGCCGAGGGGCTGCGGCGCGAGGTGGACGGGCTCAGCGCGGCGCTGTCGGCCGAGGCGGCGGCCCTGGGCACCGGTGACGCGCCGGGCGACGGTGGGCTGCTCCCGCTCGCCGCCGCACTCATGCGCGGAACCGTCGACGAACTGGCGGAGCTGACGGCCGGCCGGCTGGACGGCCTGGACACCTTCAACGTGGTCCTGTTCGGCCGCACCGGCGCCGGGAAGAGCAGCCTGCGCGAGGCGCTGATCCAGGGCACCGGCGGGTCGATCTCGCCGTTCGGCGAATCCGACTGGACCACGGAGGTGAGCGAGGGACAGTGGCGCGGCTGCCGGGTCGTCGACACCCCGGGCATCGCCGGCTGGGGCCGGACGATGGACCGCGCGGACCTGGAGGAACGCGCCCGCGAGGCGCTGGTGGCCGCCGACGTCGTGCTCCTGTGCTTCGACAGCCAGAGCCAGCAGGCCGCCGAGTTCGCCAAGGTGGCCGACTGGATCGCCGCCTACGGCAAGCCCGTGGTCGCCGTCCTGAACAACCGCAACCCGGCCTGGCGCTTTCCCACCAGGGTCCCCGTCGGCGCGCCCCGCCGCACCCTCTCCCGGGCCGTCGCCGAGCACGCCCAGAACATCCGCGACGAACTGGCCAGGATCGGCCTGTACGACGTGCCCGTGGTCGCCCTGCACACGAAGCGGGCGGTGTACGCCCGGGCCACCCTGCCGTACCAGGGGACCGACGGCGCGACCCTGCTGAAGCACCGGGCCGAGGCCGGCTCCACCGCCGTCCTGCTCGACTGGTCCAACCTGCCCGCGCTGGAGGGGCTGCTCGGCGCGGCCCTCGGCCGGGACGCCGTCGGCCTGCGGCTCGGCACGCTGGCGCGCCAGATCGCCGGGGCGTACCAGCGGGCCGACGAGCGGTTCCGGACCCACGTCGAGGAGCCCGTCCGCACGCTGGCCGAGCAGTCGGAGATCGGGATCGAGCGGATGCTCACGCTGCTCGGCGCACCCGAGTCCGCCTTCGCCGCCGACGCCCCCGGCCGCGCCGCCCGACCGCCCCGGGCCGACCGCTTCCAGGCGGACCTGGCGGCCCTGGAACGGCTGCGCGGCGGCCGCTTCGACGCCCCGCCGGTGGGCGAGATCGAGCGGTACGCCGACCACCTCGTCCGCGCGGCGCTGGCCCCGGAGCGCGAGGCGGC
>NZ_BAAAKJ010000509.1:16138-16665 GCF_039527695.1 Kitasatospora putterlickiae | reverse complement strand
GCCGGACGACCCGACGGCCGGCACCCCGGACCCGCGGCCGACCGGACCGGCGCCGGGCGCCGCCGCGCCCACCCCCGCGCTGACGCCGACCCCGGCGCAGACTCCCCCGGGCGCGGGCGGCAACGGCATCGCGGTGGGCGAGCCGGCGCCGAACGGGACCGGCTCACCGGTGCACCCCGCGGTCACCTACCGGGTGGACGGCGACCGGTTGACGGTCTGGTTCTACGGCGGGGTCTGTCAGCGGTACGCGCTCAAGGCGGACGAGTCCAAGCCCGGCCGGGTGGACATCCGGGTGACCACGGCGGCGCCGGCGCAGGCCGGGCAGGACTGCGTCGCGCTGGCCCAGCGGCAGACGGTCACGGCCGACCTGAAGCAGCCGCTGCGGGGCCGGACGGTGACCGACCTGGCGACCGGGCAGGAGGTGCCGCTGGAGGCGGACCCGAAGGTCGGCCCGGACCCGGTGGTCCCGGACGTCCCGGGCGCCCCGTGACGGGGTGAGCGGTGCCCGGACACGACGAAGGCGGGCC
>NZ_BAAAKJ010000509.1:0-16119 GCF_039527695.1 Kitasatospora putterlickiae | reverse complement strand
CCTTCGCGTCAGACCATTAGCTGAACGAGTCGCCGCAGGCGCAGGAGCCGGTGGCGTTCGGGTTGTCGATCGTGAAGCCCTGCTTCTCGATGGTGTCCACGAAGTCGACGGTCGCGCCGCCCAGGTACGGGGCGCTCATCCGGTCGGTGACGACCTTGACGCCGTTGAAGTCCTTGACCACGTCGCCGTCGAGCGAGCGCTCGTCGAAGAACAGCTGGTAACGCAGGCCGGAGCAGCCACCGGGCTGGACGGCGACCCGCAGCGCGAGGTCGTCCCGGCCTTCCTGCTCCAGCAGGGCCTTGACCTTGCCCGCGGCGGCGTCGGTGAGGAGGATGCCACCCTCGACGGTGGTCTCGTCCTTGACGGTCATCTGCTTACTCCCGGTTTTGACGACGGTCTGCCGCCAGTGCCAACCGACGGCCGCCCGGTTTCATTTCCCGGGCGGCGGGTGATTTCGGCGGCTTCGTGGCGGCGGGTTTCCGTGGGCCGGGCGTGCACCCGCTCCCTCTACGCTCCCCATGCTCGCACACCGGCGGACACCGGTCACCGCCCGATCGGACCGATCGGGGTGAACGGGCCCCGCGGCGGCGCCCGGGCCGCCAGGATGGTGGGCATGATCCTGCGCCCGGTCCAGGACACCGCCGCCGACGCGGAGGTGGTCCAGTCGCTCGCCCGTGCGGCGTTCGCCTCGCTCCCCGACACCCCGGGAGCCACCGAGCCGCCCCCTGCGTCCGTCTACCAGGCGGCCCGGACGAGACACCTGGCGCGCACCGATCCGCAGGGCTGCTGGCTCGCCGAGCTCGACGGCGAGCCGGTCGGCGCGGTGCTGGCGCTGCGCCGCGAGGGCGTCTGGGTGCTGGCGCTGCTGGTGGTGCTGCCGCGGGCGCAGGGCAAGGGGGTGGGCCGGCTGCTGCTGGACCGGGCCCTCGCGCACGGGAGCGGCTGTCTGCGCGGCATGCTGTGCTCCTCGCCGTCCCCCGCGGCCGTGCGCCGCTACCGGCTGGCGGGCTTCACGATGTACCCGGTGATGCGGCTGACCGGGCGGGTGGACCGGTCCGGTCTGGTCGACCCGGGGGACATCCCGGTGCACCCGGGCAACGCGGCGCACCAGCACCTGCTGGACTCGGTGGACCGGCGGCTGCGCGGTTCCGCGCACGGCCCGGACCACGGGCTGCTGCGCGCCCACTGCGAGGAGCTGCTGATCGCGGACTCGCTGGCGGGCAGCGGCTACTGCTACCGGGACGGCGGGGAGGTGAAGCTGCTGGCGGCCACCTCCAAGCGGATCGCCACCCGGCTGCTGCGCGAGGCGCTGGCCCGGGTCCCGGAGGGGACGCAGGCCCGGGTGGAGGCGCTGACCGCGGAGCAGGAGTGGGCGCTGGACGTCGGCCTGGAGGTGGGGCTGACCGTGGAGAGCTGCGGCTTCCTGGGCCTGCGCGGGATGCGCCCGCCGGCGCCGTACGTGCCGAACGGCGGGCTGCTGTAGAACGCCGGGACCCCCGCCGCGGCCGGTGCCGGGCGGGGGTCCCGTCGGTGCGCGGGGATCACGCCATGGTGTCGAGGATCTCGCGGACCATCTCCATGGTGGTGCCCGGGTGCAGGAAGGCGAAGCGGGCGACGGTCTCGCCGTCCCAGCCGGTGGGCGTGACGAAGCCGATCTGGTCCGCGAGCAGCTGCTGCGACCAGCGGTAGTAGTCGTCGTTGGTCCAGCCCTTGCGCTTGAAGCAGACCGCGGAGAGCTGCGGGTCGAACAGCAGCTCCAGGTGGTCGGTCTCGTTGATCAGCCGCGCGGTCTCCCGGGCGAGGGTGAGGCCGGCCTCGATGGCGTCGGTGTACGCCTGGACGCCGTGCACGGCGAGCGAGAACCAGAGCGGCAGGCCGCGGGCGCGCCGGGTCAGGTGGTAGGCGTAGTCGGTGGGGTTCCACTCGTCGCCCTCGGTGTGCAGGACGTCCAGGTAGGAGGCGTCCTGGGTGTGCACGGCGCGGGCGAGCTGGGGGTTGCGGTAGATCAGCGCGGCGCAGTCGAACGGCGCGAAGAGCCACTTGTGCGGGTCGACGACGAAGGAGTCGGCGTGCTCGATGCCGTTGTAGCGCTCCCGGACGGAGGGGGCGAACAGGCCCGCGCCGCCGTAGGCGCCGTCGACGTGGAACCAGAGGTCGTGCTCGCGGGCGACCTCGGCCAGGCCCTGGAGGTCGTCAACGATGCCCTCGTTGGTGGTGCCGGCGGTGCCGACGACGGCGATCACGGTCTCCGGGTTCGGGTCGGCGGCCAGCGCGGCGCGCAGCGCCTCGCCGGTGAACCGGCGGTCCACGGTCGGCACCTTGAACGCCTCGACGCCGATGATGTTGAAGGTGTTCTTGACCGAGGAGTGCACCTGGTCGGCGACGGCGATCCGCAGCCGGACCTCCGGGCCGCTGGGCAGGCCCTGCTCGGCGAGCCGGCGGCGGGCGGTGTCACGGGCGACCACCAGCGCGGAGAGGTTGCCGGCCGAACCGCCGGAGACGAAGACGCCGCCGGCCGAGGCGGGCATGCCCGCGCGGTCCGCCATCAGGCGCAGCACCTGGTTCTCGGCGGCGATCGCGCCGGCCGCCTCCAGCCAGGAGATGCCCTGCAGCGAGGCACAGGAGACGACCATGTCGAAGAGCAGCGCGGCCTTGGTGGGGGCGCACGGGATGAAGGACAGGTAGCGCGGGCTGTCGGCGGAGATCACCGCGCGGGAGAGCTCGTGGTCGTAGAGCTTGAGCACGTCGGCCGGGTTGTTGCCGTCCTGGTTGAGCAGGCCGGAGAGCCGGGCGCGCAGGTGCTCGCCGTCGCCGGGGTGGTCGAGCGGGACGGGGTCGTACTGCAGCCGCTCGCGCATGTAGTCGAAAACCAGGTCGACCAGGTCGCTGTCGGGCCGGTGCATGCGGTCGGGGGCTGCGGACACGGGTGTCCCTCTCGGCTGTGGGTGTCGGGGAGGATCCGGCGGCACGGGGGTTGGCACCGTGCGGCCGGACGTCATCAGCGTAGGCAGCGACGGGCCCCCGCCGCGCGTCGGAACGCGGCCGGTCGGGCAGCTTTCGGGCGTCTTCAACGGGCCCCGCGCAGGATTCCTGCGCGGGCCCCGGCGCAGGTCAGCCGATGAGCTGGGAGAGCACCACGGAGGAGCGGCTGCGCTGGACGCCGGGCTCGCGGCGGATCCGCTCGATGACCGCCTCCAGGTGCCGCATGTCGGCGGCCCGCAGGTGGACCAGGGCGTCCGGGTCGCCGGTGACCGTCCAGGCGGCGACCACCTCGGGGAACTGGCGCAGGCTGGCGAGGATCTCCTCGGGGGCGGTCCGCTCGCGGCAGTAGACCTCGACGAAGGCCTCGGTCTGCCAGCCCAGCACCGAGGGGTCGAGCACCACGGTGAAGCCGCGCACCACCCCGCGCGCCCGCAGCCGGTCGATCCGGCGGCGGACGGCGGTGGCGGAGAGGTTCACCTGGAGGCCGATCTCCGCGTAGGAGGCGCGGCCGTCCCCGGCGAGCCGGGCGAGGAGGAGGCGGTCGGTCTCGTCCAGGGAGGCCCCGACCGTCTCGTGCGCTCGGCTGCTGCTCATTGGTGCGGGGCTCCACGGGTCGTGCGGCGTAGGGAACGGCGGCGGGGCGGCGACGGGCGCCCGCTGAAACGGTTCGGCAACCATTCTGGCGGATGTCAGGAGTGAGTCCACCGCTGGCGGATGACAGCTGCCGCTCGCCGCTCGTCTCCGGGCGCTCCGGCCCGGCCCGCTCCGCCGCTCGCGACGGGGGCTCAGCCGGTCAGCAGCACGATCTTGCCCCGGGTGCGGCCCTCCGCGCTGAGCGCCTGCGCCGAGGCGGCCTGGGCGAGCGGGAAGGTTGAGGCGACGGTCACGGTCAGCCGTCCGTCGTCGGCGAGCGCGGCCAGCTCGGCCAGCCCGGCGGCGTCCGGGCGGACCCAGACGTACCGCCCGCCGCGCGCCCGGACCCCGAAGTCGGCGACCGAGGCGATCCGCGCCGGATCGGCGACCAGCCCGGCCGAGACCTCGACGGCGTCGCCGCCGACCAGGTCCAGCGCGGCGTCCACGCCCTCGGGGGCCAGCGCCCTGACCCGGTCGGCCAGGCCCTCGCCGTACCGGACCGGCTCGGCGCCCAGCGAGCGCAGGTAGTCGTGGTTGCGCTCGCCGGCGGTGCCGATCACCCGGGCGCCGGAGGCCCTGGCGATCTGGACGGCCAGGTGGCCGACCCCGCCGGCGGCGGCGTGCACCAGGACGGTGTCCCCGGCGCCCGCGCCCACCGCCCGCAGCCCTTGGAGCGCGGTGAGCCCGGCCAGCGGCAGCCCGCCGGCCTGCGCCCAGTCCAGCGCGGCCGGTTTGCGGGCCAGCGTGCGGACCGGCGCGGAGACCAGCTCGGCGTAGGTGCCGTGCTCGACCGCGTCCTTGCGGACGTAGCCGTAGACCTCGTCGCCGGGGGCGAACTCGGTGACCCCGCCGCCCACCGCGCGGACCACCCCCGCCGCGTCCCAGCCCATCACCAGCGGGAAGTGCGCGTCGAGCAGGCCGTCCAGCCGCCCCTCCCGCACCTTCCAGTCGACCGGGTTCACCCCGGCCGCCCTGACCTGGACCAGGACCGAGTCCGGGCCGACCTTGGGATCGGGCAGGTCGGTGTACTCGACCACCTCGGGGCCGCCGTAGCGGTGGATCGCGATTGCCTTCATGCCACCAGCGAAACCCGGACGGGCCTGGATCCCGTTTCGGCCACGCCGCAGACCGCCGGGAAGGCTCCGAACCGGCGAGCGGTTCTCGTCACATCGACAGGATGGCCATCGTCACTCTGACGCTAACCGGTTATCATAGATTGCGTCAGATAGACGAAAAGGCTGCACCGCTTGATCGGCCGCACAGAAGGGCACCCGCCCGTGACCACCACCATCACCGAGACCTACGGCGTCGACCCCACTCCGACGCCGCTCGCTCTGCTGCTGCTCGGCCGCGAGGCCGACCCGAACAGCGAGCGCGGCGTCGAATGCCCCGGTGACCTCCCCCCGGCCTCCGACCCGAACCTCGTCGAGCGCGCCCGGGCGGCCAAGGCCGCGCTCGGAGAGCGCGTCTTCATCCTGGGCCACCACTACCAGCGCGACGAGGTGATCGAGTTCGCCGACGTCACCGGCGACTCCTTCAAGCTCGCCCGCGACGCGGCGGCCCGCCCGGAGGCCGAGTACATCGTCTTCTGCGGTGTGCACTTCATGGCCGAGTCCGCCGACATCCTCACCGGCGACGCCCAGCAGGTCGTCCTGCCGGACCTCGCGGCCGGCTGTTCGATGGCCGACATGGCCACCGCCGAGCAGGTCGCCGAGTGCTGGGACGTGCTGACCGACGCCGGCATAGCCGACGTCACCGTCCCGGTCTCGTACATGAACTCCTCCGCCGACATCAAGGCCTTCACCGGCCGGCACGGCGGCACCATCTGCACCTCCTCCAACGCCAAGCGGGCGCTGGAGTGGGCGTTCGAGCAGGGAGAGAAGGTGCTGTTCCTGCCCGACCAGCACCTGGGCCGCAACACCGCGGTGCGCGACATGGGCCTCTCGCTGGAGGACTGCGTCGTCTACAACCCGCACAAGCCGAACGGCGGCCTGACCGCCGAGCAGCTGCGGGACGCGAAGATGATCCTCTGGCGCGGCCACTGCTCGGTGCACGGGCGCTTCACCCTGGACTCGGTGAACGACGTGCGCGAGCGGATCCCGGGCGTCACCGTCCTGGTGCACCCGGAGTGCCGGCACGAGGTCGTCGCGGCCGCCGACATGGTGGGCTCCACCGAGTACATCATCAAGGCGCTGGACGCCGCCGAGCCCGGCTCCACGTGGGCCATCGGCACCGAGCTGAACCTGGTCCGCCGGCTCGCCAAGGCGCACCCGGACAAGGAGATCGTCTTCCTGGACCGGGCGGTCTGCTTCTGCTCGACCATGAACCGGATCGACCTGCCGCACCTGGTCTGGGCGCTGGAGTCACTGGTCGAGGGCCGGGTGCCGAACGTGATCACCGTCGACCCGGAGACCGAGAAGCACGCCAAGGCGGCGCTGGACCGGATGCTGGCCCTGCCGTAGCGGTGCGCCGCGCGGGCGCACGGACGACGAAGGGCGGGCCCCCTCCCCGGCGTGGGAGGGGGCCCGCCCCTGTGTCTGGCCGAGACGGCGGCTAGTCGGGCACGCCCGGGATGAGACCGTCGCCCTCGGCCCGCAGCAGTTCGCGGACCTGGCCGATGGTGGCCTCGGCGTCCGGCAGGATCAGGTCGGACGGCTCCAGCGAGTCGTCCGGCAGCGGGGTGCCGAATTCCTTCACGGCGCCGAGCAGCTCTCCGAGCGCCCGGCGGAAGTGTTCCTCGTCCCCCGACTCCAGTGCGGTGAGGAGCTCCTCGTCGAGCTCGTTGAGCCGGTTCAGGTGGGTCGCGCCCACCTCGAACTGGCCCTCACCCATGACCCTCATGATCATGCCGTGCGTCTCCCTGTTCCTGGGGATTTCTCCCGGAGTGCTCCGGGGCGGAGCTCAGGTCACTTGTTGTAGTTGATCCGCGGGCTGTCCTGCTGCTGCGGCGCGGCGTCCTGCGGGCGACCCTGCTCGATCGCCTGCGGGCCGGAGGCCGGGGAGCCGCCGGTCAGCTCGGCCTTCATCCGGGCCAGCTCCAGTTCGACGTCGGAGCCGCCGGCCACCCGCTCCAGCTCGGCCTCGATGTCGTCCTTGCGGCCGAGACCGCTGGCGTCGTCGAGCGCGCCGGAGGCCAGCAGCTCGTCGATCGCACCGGCCCGGGCCTGCATCTGCGCGGTCTTGTCCTCGGCCCGCTGGATCGCCAGGCCGACGTCGCCCATCTCCTCCGAGATGCCGGAGAAGGACTCGGCGATCCGGGTCTGCGCCTGGGCCGCGGTGTAGGTGGCCTTGATGGTCTCCTTCTTGGTGCGGAAGGCGTCGACCTTGGCCTGCAGCCGCTGGGAGGCGAGCGTGAGCTTCTCCTCCTCGGCCTGGAGCTGCTGGTACTGCACCTGCAGGTCGTTGATCTGGGACTGCATGTTCGACTTGCGGGTCAGGGCCTCGCGGGCGAGGTCCTCCCGGCCGAGCGAGAGCGCCTTGCGGCCCTGGTCCTCGTACTTCGCCGACTGCTGCTGCAGCTGGGTCAGCTGGAGCTCCAGCCGCTTGCGCGAGGTGGCCACGTCCGCGACGCCGCGACGCACCTTCTGCAGCAGCTCCAACTGCTTCTGGTACGAATAATCCAGCGTCTCGCGCGGGTCCTCCGCCCGGTCCAGGGCCTTGTTCGCCTTGGAGCGGAAGATCAGCCCCATACGCTTCATGATTCCGTCGCTCATGGGCCTCGGGTGCCCCCTTCTCCGGCCTGCGGTCTCTATCTCGTTACCAGACACGACGAGTGTATGTGCAGCGAGCCCGTCGCCGCAGTGCACCTGCCTGCAACAAGCCTGCTACAGGTCGGTCCCGCGAAGCCTCCTCCGGGGGGTGGATTCCGTTCTCATTCCACCCGCCGGTCAGCGGAGTGATCCCCTACGGGGAACCCCTGGGAAACCCGAAGCCGCCGGTCCGGGACGCGATCGATACGCATTCGGTTCCCGGGGGACCGGAGAACGCGGTCCCGCACCCCGTACGCTGGTGGTGTGTTCCGACGCCGTTCAGATGATGCCGCTGCCTCCGCCGCCGTGCTGGAGAAGCAGGACGAGACGACCCAGCCGCGCGACCCGCAGGCGAAGAAGGGCCGGCCCACGCCCAAGCGCAGTGAGGCCGAGGCCAACCGGCGGACCCGGGTCAGCGTGCCCAAGGACCGCAAGGAGGCCGCCCGCCAGGCCCGCGACCGGGTGCGTGCCGAGCGCGAGAAGCAGCGCACCGCGCTGATGGAGGGCGACGAGCGCCACCTCCCGGCCCGTGACAAGGGCCCGGTGCGCAAGTTCGCCCGCGACTACGTGGACGCCCGCTGGTCGCTGGCCGAGTTCTTCCTTCCGGCCGCCGTCCTCATCCTGGTGCTCAGCATCGTGAAGGTGCCGGCCCTCCAGCTGCTCTCCACGCTGCTGTTCCTGCTCTTCTTCGTCCTGGTGATCCTGGACTTCGTCCGGCTCGGCTTCGGCCTGCGCAAGCAGCTCACCGAACGCTTCGCCGGGCAGAACACCCGCGGCGCGGTCGCCTACGGCCTGATGCGCATCCTGCAGATGCGCCGGCTGCGACTGCCCAAGCCGCAGGTGCGGCGCGGGGAGAAGCCCTGACCGCCGAACCGGTGGACTCCGGCTGGGCCCCTCCCGTCTGGGACGGGCCCGGCCTCTACGCGCTCCCCGGCCAGGGCGGCGGCGGCCACGACCGCGGCGGCCACGGCCTGACCGGGTACGAGCGGCGGCTGCCCTCGCGCAGCGGCTCCTTCTCCGGCGGCGCGGCCCCCTCCCCCGGCCGGCCGGGCTCGCTGCGCCACCTCGTCCGGCAGGAGATGGTCGCCCGGCAGCTCGCCGAGCAGCTCACCGGCCGCGCCGCGCAGCGCGTCCTCGACATCGGCTGTGGCCAGGGCACCCAGGCACTGCGGCTGGCCCGGGCCGGCCACTACGTCACCGGCATCGACTCCGACCCGGCCGCGCTCGGCACCGCCCAGCAGGCGCTCGCCGAGGAGCCCGAGGCGGTGCGCGAGCGGATCCAGCTGCTGATCGGCGACGGGCACCAGTGCGGGCGCTGGTTCGGGGCGCGCAGCTTCGACGTCGTGCTCTGCCACGGCGTGCTGATGTACCTGCCGGACCCCGATCCGATGATCGCCTCGCTGGCCCGGCTGCTCGCCCCCGGCGGGCTGCTCTCACTGGTGGTGCGCAACCGCGACGCGCTCGCGCTGCGGCCCGCCGCGGCCGGCGACTGGCGGGCCGCCCTGGACGCCTTCGACAGCGACCGGTACTACAACCGGCTCGGGCTGGCGGCCCGCGCCGACCGGATCGCCGACCTCACCGTCACCCTCTCCGAGGTGTCCGTGCCGCTGCGGCACTGGTACGGCGTCCGGGTCTTCACCGACCACGCCCCCGACGACGCGGCGCCGGTCGACGGCCGGCAGCTCGCGCAGCTGCTGGAGGCCGAGGAGCGGGCCGGGCGCACCGACCCGTACCGGCGGGTCGCCGCGCTGCTGCACGTCGTCGGGATGAAGTAGCCCCGGAGCCGCCGGCCCCGGGGCCACCGCCGGACGGCTCAGTCCTCGTGCAGGCTCATCGTGTAGACCTCCCGGCCGTCGTCCAGCAGCACGGCACGGTCCACGCCGTCCTCGGCCAGCTGCTTCCAGTTCTCCCCGATCCAGGTCTCCGCGTCCCCCTGGCCGGCGAACTCCTCCGCCTGGCCGTTCTCCGGGGCCACCACGGCGCCGTCCGCCTTCTCGTACCGCCACGTCCAGACCATGCCCGGCTCCTCCCGCCGACGACAGCCATGCGCTGTGTGCGCACCCTAAGCCCTCAGGTTGCCCGGCGGGATCTTCGGTATGCGCGGTGCGCGAGGATGGGGCGCATGACACCTGACGCCCCGCTCCCCCGCACCCTCGTCCTCGGCGGCGCCCGGTCCGGCAAGTCCACCAGGGCCGAGCGGCTGCTCGCCCACCACGCGGACGTGCTGTACGTCGCCACCAGCGGCAGCAGGGACGGCGACGCCGAGTGGGCGCGGCGGGTCGCGCTGCACCGGGAGCGGCGTCCGGCGAGCTGGCGCACCGCCGAGACCTGTGACCTGGAGGCGGTGCTGGCGGACACCGCCGACCCGGCGCCGGTGCTGGTGGACTGCCTGGCGCTGTGGCTGACCGCCGTCATGGACGAGT
The DNA here is from genome assembly GCF_039527695.1 of Kitasatospora putterlickiae. Classification (NCBI taxonomy): domain Bacteria; kingdom Bacillati; phylum Actinomycetota; class Actinomycetes; order Kitasatosporales; family Streptomycetaceae; genus Kitasatospora; species Kitasatospora putterlickiae. The sequence continues at coordinate 6,332 of NZ_BAAAKJ010000509.1, read as the reverse complement.
GCGGCGCCTGGGACGACGCGGTCTGGGCGGACGGCGGCGAGGCCGCGGTGCAGCGGCGCTGCGAGGCGCTGGCGGCGGCCTGGGCGGGCACCCGGCGCCAGGTGGTGGCGGTCAGCAACGAGGTGGGCATGGGCGTCGTCCCGGCCACCGCGTCGGGCCGCCGGTTCCGCGACACCCTGGGCCGGCTCAACATGGCCGTCGCCGATGCCTCGGAGCGTGTGCTGCTGGTGGTGGCGGGGCAGGTTCTCACCGTCAAACCCGCCGTCGGCTGAACAGGCGCGTCCACGTCCCTCCCGGGTGCCGGGCACAACGCCGCTTCCTTCGTCGGCGGCTAGGCCCTTCTCCCTTTCGGCACCGGGGCACCCCTGCGGTGAACCTGTGGCGTGTAGCCTTCCGGACGATGGACACGACCGTGGATCTCGATACGTTCTCCTCGCTCGTCGAGCGCCCCGACGAGAGCGCCCGGCGCGCCGCCGAGGAGCGGTGGCAGGAGCTGGACCGGCCTCGCAACGGCCTCGGCAGGCTGGAGGAGCTGGGCGCCTGGCTGTCGTCCGTGCAGGGGCGTTCCCCGGTGCGGCCGCTGTCGGCGCCCAAGGTGGTGCTGTTCGCCGCCGACCACGGGGTGGCGCGCCTCGGGGTGTCCCGGCTGCCCGCGCAGGGCGGCACGGCGGCACGGGTGCGGGCCGTGCTCGACGGCACCGCGCCGGTCGCGCTGCTCGCGCGGCGGTTCGGCGCCGGGGTGCGGGTGGTGGACGTCGCGGTCGACGCGGACGCCGCCGACTTCCCCGGCGAGGTGACGGAGCACCGGGTGCGGCGCGGCTCCGGGCGGATCGACGTCGAGGACGCGCTGAGCCCCGAGGAGACCGCCAAGGCCTTCCGGGCCGGCATGGCGGTGGCCGACGAGGAGGCCGACGCGGGGACCGACCTGGTGGTGCTCGGCGACCTCGGGGTCGGCGCGACCACGGTGGCCGCGGTGCTGGTCGGCGCGCTCTGCGGGACGGACGCGGCGGCGGTCACCGGGCGCGGGTCGGGCATCGACGACCGGGTGTGGATGGTCAAGTGCGCCACGGTGCGGGACTCGCTGCGGCGGGCCCGGCCGGTGCTGGGCGACCAGCTGGCACTGCTCGGGGCCACCGGTGGCGCGGACTTCGCCGCGATCACCGGGTTCCTGCTGCAGGCCGCGGTGCGCAAGCTGCCGGTGGTGCTGGACGGGGTGGTCTCGGCGGCGTGCGCGCTGGTCGCGCAGCGGATCGCCTTCCGGGCGCCGGAGTGGTGGCGGGCCGGGCAGAGCAGCGGTGAGCCGGCGCAGGCGAAGGCGTACGACCGGCTGACCCTGACGCCGCTGCAGGAGCAGGGCATCACCATGGGCGAGGGGGTCGGCGCGCTGATGGCGCTGCCGCTGCTCCAGGCGGCGGCGGACACGCTGGCCGAGAAGATGCCGGAGCTGTTCGTGCCGGCGGCGCCGAAGGAGCCGGCCCGGCTGCCGACGGCGGCGGAGCTGCTGGGGAAGTTGTAGGGAATTCAAGGGTCCGGGCCGCGTCATGACGACGGGTCCGGGCCCTTTCGCTGTTCCGAGTGGTCGGTGGGTGGTCGGTGTGTGGGACGGGGCGCGGTTCGCGTTCGGGACCCTGTCGGTGGTGCCGGTGCGGGTGCGGCGGTGGGACCGGGAGGCCGGGGGGCGGGCGATGGTGCTCGCGCCGCTGGTCGGGGTGGTGCTGGGAGCGGTCGCGGCGGGCGCGGGGGCGGTGGTCGCCTGGCGGGCGGGCGGGCTGCTCGGGGCGGTGGCGGCGGTCGGGGTGCTCGCGGTGCTCACCCGGGGCCTGCACCTGGACGGACTCGCGGACGTCGCGGACGGCCTGGGCAGCGGCAAGCCCGCCGAGGACGCGTTGCGGATCATGAAGCAGTCGGACATCGGCCCGTTCGGCGTGCTCACCCTCGTCCTGGTGCTGCTGGCGCAGGTGGCCGCGCTGGCCGGGCAGTTCGCCGTGTCCCCGCTGCGCGGGGCGCTCGCGGTGCTCACGGGGGCGGTGGCCGCGCGCTGCGCGCTCGCCTGGGGGTGTCTGCGGTCGGTGCCGGCGGCCCGGCCCGGGGGGCTCGGCGCGATGGTGGCGGGCACCGTGACGCCGGGCGCGGCCATCGCCTCGACGGGCGTCGCGGCGGCGCTGCTCGCCCTCACCGGACTGGCTGACGCAGGGTCAGCCGTGCTATGGCCGACGGCTGTTGTGGTGGGCGTCGGCGGCGCGTGGCTGCTGCTGCGGCGCTGTCTGCGGCGGTTCGGCGGGATCACCGGGGACGTGCTCGGCGCGATGGCGGAGACCGCCGCGACCGCTGGCCTGCTGACACTCGCGCTGCTGCGCTGAGCGGGACGCCGGCGAGGACACCGGGGAAGACGCCAAAGCCAGCGCGTCGAAAGGCGGTACACCGGGCGGCGCGTGATCCCACCATGCGGACTACCATGCGGGGAGCACCGCAGCCCTGCACCGCCGCAGGTCCTGCCCGTCCGGCGCGCGTTGGGGCNNAGAGGACGGCGAGCGTGACCAGCGTGAGCACCACCGCGCCGGCGATCACGACGCCCGCGGTGCGGATGTTCGCGGCCTGCTCGGCGGACGCCGGCCGGTCGGCCTGGCCGGCGGTCCGGGCTGCGCCGGTGCGGCACTCGCGCCGCGACCGGTCGTGGACCGCGAAAGAACAGGACGTTTTACGTGACTGCATTGTCTGTGAGCACCTCCGCCGCCGCCTCGCTGCGCGCGGACGCCCTGGTGATCGGTGTGGCGAAGGGCCCGAAGGGCATCGTGCTGGCCCCCGGCGCCGAGGCCGCGGCCGAGGCGTTCGAGGGCAAGCTGGCCGAGGTGCTCGGCACGCTGGGCGCCACCGGCGCCGAGGGCGAGACCGTCAAGGTCCCCTCCCCGGCCGGTCTGAAGGCCTCGCTCGTGCTCGCGGTCGGTCTCGGTGACGCCGCCGAGGGCGGGTACGAGCTGGAGGCGCTGCGCCGCGCCGCCGGTGTCGCCGCCCGCACCCTGGCGGGTGCCAAGAAGGCCGCGCTGGCCCTGCCGGCCGAGTCGGCCGACGAGATCGAGGCGGTCGCGCTGGGCGCCCTGCTCGGTTCGTACGCGTTCGGCACTTACAAGAACAACGGCAACGGCGGCAAGGAGCCGGTCGGCGAGCTGGTGCTGCTGTCGACCCGCAAGGGCAGCAAGGAGGCCAAGGCCGCCGTCGAGCGCGCCCTGGTCGTCGGCGAGGAGATGAACCGCGCCCGCGACCTGGTCAACACCGCCCCGAACGACCTGAACCCGAAGTCCTTCGCCGCGCTCGCCCAGGCGGCCGGCAAGGAGCACGGCCTCAAGGTCGAGGTGCTGGACGAGAAGGCGCTGCTCAAGGGCGGCTACGGCGGTCTGCTCGGCGTCGGCAACGGCTCGGTCAACCCGCCCCGCCTGGTGAAGGTGGCGTACACCCACCCGAAGGCCAAGGCCACCCTGGCGTTCGTCGGCAAGGGCATCACCTACGACTCGGGCGGCATCTCGCTGAAGCCGGCCGGCCACAACGAGACGATGAAGTGCGACATGGCCGGCGCCGCCGCGGTGTTCGCCGCCGTCGTCGCCGCCAAGCGCCTCGGCCTGCAGGTCAACGTCACCGCCTGGCTGGCGCTGGCGGAGAACATGCCGTCCGGCTCGGCCACCCGCCCGGGTGACGTGCTGCGCATGTACGGCGGCAAGACCGTCGAGGTGCTGAACACCGACGCCGAGGGCCGCCTGGTGCTGGCCGACGCCATCGTGCGGGCCGGCGAGGAGAACCCGGACGCGATCGTCGACGTCGCGACCCTGACCGGCGCGATGATGATGGCGCTGGGCAACCGCACCTTCGGCGTGATGGCCAACGCCGACGAGCTGCGCGCGACCCTGCACGCGGCCGCCGGCGAGGTGGGCGAGCAGTCCTGGCCGATGCCGCTGCCGGCCGAGCTGCGCAAGGGCATGACCGAGTCGACCGTCGCCGACCTGGCCAACATGGGCGAGCGGATGGGCGGCGGCCTGGTGGCCGGCCTGTTCCTGAAGGAGTTCGTGGCCGAGGGCATCGACTGGGCCCACCTGGACATCGCCGGCCCGGCGTTCCACGAGGGCGCGCCGTTCGGCTACACCCCCAAGGGCGGCACCGCCTCCGCGGTGCGCACCCTGGTCCGCTTCGCCGAGCAGAAGGCGGCGGGCGGCAAGGCCTGACGGCCGGGGACGACCGAGGGACGGGGTCCGGCGCGCACGCGCCGGACCCCGTCCGGCTTCCCCGGCGCCGGTTACCCACCGGTAGGGGCCGAGGCGCCCGCCGCACCCCTGTTCGCTGCGGGCGAAACTTTGTTCCGCACTGCGGAACCGGGGGCTCCACCGGCCCCGCGACCATCCGCCCCTCCCCCGGTCAACCCTGCCCTGAGCTGCGACGATGCCCCTCCGTCCGGGGTGTTCCCACCCCTGCGACCACCCCTCGGGACACCCCTGGAGCGGACCCGGACATCAGCCGCCGCGAACAAGTGCGAAGATGTATTTCCGGCACGACTGGGCGCCCCACAAAGGCTTCCGACCCACCGGACCGCGACCGGCCCGGCGATCCACACCCCATTGCATGGAGGACGTGACGTGGCGAACGACGCCAGCACCGTTTTCGACGTAGTCATTCTCGGAGGCGGAAGCGGCGGTTACGCCGCGGCGCTCCGCGGCGCCCAGCTGGGCCTGAGCGTCGCCCTGGTCGAGAAGGGTGAGCTCGGCGGCACCTGCCTGCACCGCGGCTGCATCCCGACCAAGGCCCTGCTGCACGCCGCCGAGATCGCCGACGAGACGAAGGAGGCCGCCGAGTTCGGCGTGCTGGCCACCTTCCAGGGCATCGACATCAACGGCGTCCACAAGTACAAGGACGACGTCATCGCCGGCCTGTACAAGGGCCTGCAGGGCCTGGTGGCGTCCCGCAAGGTCACCTTCATCCAGGGCGAGGGCAAGCTCTCCTCGCAGACCTCGGTGGACGTCAACGGCCAGCGCATCGAGGGCCGCCACATCGTCCTGGCGACCGGTTCCGTGCCGCGCTCGATCCCGGGCCTGGAGATCGACGGCAACCGCGTCATCTCCTCGGACCACGCCCTCAAGCTCGACCGCATCCCGAAGTCGGCCGTCATCCTCGGCGGCGGCGTGATCGGCGTCGAGTTCGCCTCGGTCTGGAAGTCGTTCGGCGTCGACGTCACCATCGTCGAGGCCCTGCCGCACCTGGTCCCGCTGGAGGACGAGAACTCCTCCAAGCTGCTGGAGCGCGCCTTCCGCAAGCGCGGCATCAAGTTCGAGCTGAAGGCCCGCTTCACCGGCGTCGAGTACACCGAGACCGGTGTGCGCGTCTCCACCGAGAACGGCAAGCAGATCGAGGCCGACCTGCTGCTGGTCGCCATCGGCCGCGGCCCGGTCTCGGCCGGCCTCGGCTACGAGGAGAACGGGGTCGCGATGGACCGCGGCTACGTCCTCGTCGACGAGTACATGCGCACCAACGTGCCGACCGTCTCGGCCGTCGGCGACCTCGCCCCGACCCTGCAGCTGGCGCACGTCGGCTTCGCCGAGGGCATTCTGGTCGCCGAGCGCCTGGCCGGCCTCAAGCCGGTGCCGATCGACTACGACGGCGTCCCGCGGGTGACCTACTCCAACCCCGAGGTGGCCTCCGTCGGCATCTCCGAGGCCAAGGCCGTCGAGCTGTACGGCAAGGAGAAGGTCGTCACCCTCAAGTACAACCTGGCCGGCAACGGCAAGAGCAAGATCCTGAAGACCGCCGGCGAGATCAAGCTCGTCCAGGTCAAGGACGGCGCCGTGGTCGGTGTCCACATGGTCGGCGCCCGCATGGGCGAGCAGGTCGGCGAGGCCCAGCTGATCTACAACTGGGAGGCTCTGCCGGCCGAGGTCGCGCAGCTCATCCACGCCCACCCGACCCAGTCCGAGGCCCTCGGCGAGGCGCACCTGGCGCTGGCCGGCAAGCCGCTGCACGCGCACGACTGATCGCGCCCCCTTACCCCCCATTCCAGTTCGCAAGACTTGATAGGAGTCGCTGAAACCATGGCGGTCTCAGTAACACTGCCCGCGCTGGGCGAGAGCGTTTCCGAGGGCACCGTCACCCGTTGGCTGAAGGCCGAGGGTGAGCGCGTGGAGGTCGACGAGCCGCTGCTCGAGGTCTCCACCGACAAGGTCGACACCGAGATCCCGGCGCCGGCCTCCGGCATTCTGGCCTCGATCAAGGTCGGCGAGGACGAGACCGTCGAGGTCGGCGCCGAGCTGGCGATCATCGACGACGGCTCGGGCGCCCCGGTCGCCGCGCCGGCTCCC
>NZ_BAAAKJ010000508.1:0-1171 GCF_039527695.1 Kitasatospora putterlickiae | reverse complement strand
TGGGCGGCCAGCGCCTCCTTGAGCCGCGGAGCCCGGGTGCTGAGCACGTGCACCGCCTTCCGCCGGGCGCGCACCGCGCCGCTCCGGACGGCCGCCGCCGGGGCGGCGCCGCGCGGACCGAACAGCAGCCGCTGGTTGGGCAGCTGGTCCGGGCGCCAGCGCTGCTTGTACGACTCCTGGCCGCGCAGCAGGCTTATCACCGGGATCCCGGCGCCCAGCGTCTCGTCCAGCGCCGCGCCGAACAGCAGGCCCGCGATGTCCAGCCGCTCCCGCAGCACCGGGTGCGCGCCGTACAGGTAGAGGCCGCTGAAGGACGGGCAGAGCAGCACCAGGTCGACCGCCACCAGCTCCCCGTCCAGCCAGAACCGGTGGACCGCCGCGCGGCCGGTGGCGACCAGCCCGGTGGTGGACTCGGCCAGGTGCCGGCGGAACCGCTCGGTGCGGTGCTCCGGGGTGACGCCGCGGTCCTCCCACTGCAGGAAGTGCAGCCGCAGCAGACCGTCCAGCGCCTCCGGCACCTCCTCCGGGCTGGTGCCGCGCACCTCCACGCCCGCTTCGGCGATCTTGCGCAGCTTGACCCGGTTGCGCTGGGCGGTCTTGCCCGGCACCCGCTTGAGCAACTGGTCCATCGGGGCGGCCGGCAGGTACTGGCAGAGCGAGTCGGGGTACCGGCGGCGCCGGCCGCGCCACTGCTCGAAGACCCGCTGGACGGCGGCCTCCGGGCGGACCTCGCGCAGCTCCAGGCTCTGCCAGGGGCGGGTGAGCGGGAGGACGGCGGCGAACTCGGCGGCGGCGCGGTCGGCGCAGTCGTCGTCGAGCAGGACGTCGGTGAAGTCGATCAGCCCGGCGCCGAGGCCGGCCAGCCCGCCGAGCGGGCCGCGGCGGCGGAAGGCGCCCGCGCCGACCAGCCGGCCCTCCCGGCGCACCAGCACCACCAGCAGGTCGCCGGGACTGCCGTACTGGCGCCACCAGGAACGCTGCCAGACGGCGGACTGGAAGAAGGTGGCCGTCCGGCAGCGGGCGACCAGGTCGTCCCACTCCTCGGCCAGGGTGTCGAGGGCGTCGTCCTCGCGGCGCAGCTCGGTGGTCCAGCGCGGGGCGCGGGCCTGGGCCGGGAGTCCGGCGGTGGGGGTGACGGCCTCGGTGTTCATCGTCCGCTCCCGGCGGGCGC